>NZ_JANKAS010000006.1 GCF_024622505.1 Irregularibacter muris | reverse complement strand
GCCAGAATCTTCTGGCTTGTTATTTGTTTCAAAAGAATTAAGGTTTTGCCCTTACTTCCTTACACTGTTCTATTTTCAAAGATCAATTTCTTTGTCGCCTTTTCTTGCGGCGACTCTTACTATTATAGTGGAACTTGTTTGTCTTGTCAACAACTTTTTTAAATCTTTTTTGGGGTTGTCCTGCTAAACTTTGTGGAGGATTGTTCTCTTTCCTCTACCCCTTGTCCTTCTTTTGCTGACGACTTTTTCATTATAGCAAGACTCTTTTGTTTTGTCAAATAGTTTTTTAAATTTTAAAGCCTATCTATAATGTTGATATCATAGACAGGCTTTGAAAACAAATCTTTGTCAATTTTTAAGACTCCACCTTCTGCAAGATGGGGGTTCCGATGGGGTAAAGCCCTCATCTCAAATCTTGATGTTCTGCTTTAGCTAGATGGGTTTACTTTACTTCTGGCTTCATAGTAGGGAATAGGAGCACATCCCTTATGGATTGTACATTGGTTAGGAACATGATAAGTCTATCAATGCCTATACCCAACCCTGCTGTAGGGGGTAGTCCTATTTCTAAAGCATGAATAAAGTCTTCATCCATCATATGTGCTTCTTCATCTCCTGCTTCCCTTGCTTCTAACTGAGACATAAATCTCTGTTTTTGATCAATGGGATCATTTAACTCTGAGAATCCATTGGCTATTTCCCGGCCGTATATAAAAGCTTCAAAACGATTTGTAATAGCAGGATTTTCTGGATTTCTTTTGGCTAGAGGGGATACCTCTACTGGATGATGAAGTACAAAGGTAGGCTGAATCATATCTTCTTCACAATATTCTTCAAAAATGGCATTGATGATTTGTCCCTTTGTCATGGTGGTGATGTTTTCAATTCTATCTAACTTACTGGCCAAAGCTCTAGCCTCTTCATCACTAGCTGCTGACATAAAATCAATACCCGTTTTATCTTTTACTAATTCATGCATAGCCACCCGTTTCCATGGCGCCTTTAATTCAATTTCTTTTTCACCATAACTTATCTTTGTCGTCCCCAATACTTTTTTGGCCACATGTTCTACAAGGTTTTCTGTGATTTCCATCATAGTGTGGTAGTCCACATAGGCCTCATAGAGTTCAATAGCAGTATACTCTGGGTTATGTTTATAGGACATTCCCTCATTTCTAAACATCCTTCCCATTTCATATACCTTATCAAAGCCCCCTACAATAAGTCGTTTTAAATACAACTCATTGGCAATTCTTAAATACATATCAATATCTAGGGTATTATGATGGGTAATGAAGGGTTTTGCATTGGCTCCCCCAGCTATGGTATTTAAAATAGGAGTTTCTACTTCTAGATAACCTCTATTATCCAAAAACTCTCTTATCTCTTTAATCATTTTTGATCTCTTAACAAAGAGCTCTCTTACCTCTGGATTTACAATTAAGTCGGTATATCTTTGACGATATCTTAATTCTTGATCCTTTAATCCATGCCATTTTTCTGGCAGAGGTTGTAAGGACTTTGTCAATAAGGTTACTTTTTTAGCCTTAACCGATATTTCACCTTTTTTTGTACGGAATACTTCTCCTTCTATCCCTATAATATCTCCTAAATCATAGGTAGTATATTCCTCATAAGCTTCTTCACCTATTTGATCCATACGAACGTAGATTTGAATTCTACCCTGCATATCTTGGATATGGGCGAAACTAGCCTTACCATGTCCTCTCTTGGAAACAATCCTTCCTGCTAGGGAAACAATTTTGCCCTCTAGGGTTTCAAAATGATTTATGATCTCCTGGGATTGATGAGTTCTTTCATATTTTTCTATAACAAAGGGGTTTTTTCCTTTTTCCTGTAGTTCCTTTAGTTTTTCTCGACGAACTTTTAGGATTTCATTTAGGTTTTCTTCCCCTATTGCATGATTCTCTTCATTTGTCAAATTGATCCCTCCAAAATTATTTGGTTATACTGATTACTTCGTACTTCAACATGCCATCTGGCACCATTATTTCTACAACATCCCCAGCTTTTTTCCCGATTAGTGATCTCCCCACTGGAGATTCATTTGAAATCTTTAAATCCATGGGATCAGCTTCTGCAGAACCTACGATTGTATATTCCATTTCATCATCAAATTCTAAATCCTTTACTGTGACTATAGAACCGATATTAACCACATCTGTTGTGATATCCTCGTCGTCAATCACCTTTGCTTTTTTTAGCATATTCTCTAAGGTGGCTATTCTTCCTTCTACAAAAGCCTGTTCATTTTTAGCTTCATCATATTCGGAATTCTCACTGATATCGCCAAAAGCCAATGCCTGCTTAATTCTTTCTGCAACTTCTTTTCTTTTGACGGTCTTAAATTCCTCTAACTCTTTCTCTAACTTTACAAGTCCTTCATATGTTAATATGACTTCTCTGTTATTTATCATGATCCATTCCCCTTTTCTCCGTTTTAGGTAATATATGAACTAAGATTAGTTTATATGCTGCTTCATTAGTTCTTATTTTATTCACATTAATAACCTCCATCATCCCCAAATCTATCAATACCTTAATGCCCCTAGGTAGAAATAAAACATAACAAGCGCCGTGGACGGAACCTGTTATGTCTATTTATATGCCTAGTATTATAATGTAGATAATTTTTCTTGTCAAGCGTTTATAGGGTGAATGACACTATGCATTCCTTATTTTATATTCCTGAGTATATTTTTTAATGTCTTGAATTTTACTTTCAGGAACTTCCTTGTCAAAACTTCTAAATCCAGATAGAGAAAAATGATTCTCCTCTGCCATTTTATTTATCCTATCGATCTTCTCCAATTCCATTTCTCTTCCCAAACTAAAGCATTCCATTTTATTCTCCAGGGTAAGGAGCATAGTCTCTGCCATACAAGCATAGCAGGTATTCTCGGGGAAACCAAAATTAAAACCAAAGTCTACCTTCCCCGGCAACTTTACAATCCCTCCGTCTATCACTAAGACATCTCTCCGCTTTCTAGCAACTTCCATAGAGACATCCCTGGGTCTTGCCACATCACAAATAATGGCCCCTTTTTTGATATGTTTTGGATCAATGACCGTGTCTACTGAGCTTGTCACCGTAATGATAATATCTCCTTTATTGAGGGCAGATTCCACATTATCTGTAATATGTACAGCCGTCCCTGTCTCTTCAAGGATTTTTTGAGACAATATTTTAAGTTTTTCCTTATTTCTAGACACCAATGTCAAATATTTGGCCTCTCTCGCTAGGTACCTTGCACAGACATTGCCTATGGAGCCATTGGCCCCTACAATAACCAATTCACATTCTTTGAAATTTTTTCCAATGAGTTTGGCTGCTTTTTTTGCCCCCTCTATGGCAGTAGCTACAGTATAGGTATTGCCTGTAGTAACTGGAATCTCCAAATTTTTAGCTACTGTGATCCCTGCATCTCCTACTACCGAGGTAAAGGCCCCAAGACCTACGATATTGGCCCCCAGTTTTTCAGCCAGCTTTCCTGCCTTGATTATTTTCTTTAGCACCACATCCTCTGGCAGACTCATCATCTGCTTGGAGGTTAGGGGTACGCCTATAAAGTATCCTTCTATCTCTCCCTTGGGCGTCTTTATTCCTTTAATCTCAGACACCTTAAAGGGAGGAAGATTTTTAATGGCTCCTTCTACTAAAGCTTTAGGAGTTTTTTCTAATATAGGAAACTTTCTATAAAAATCTTGTATTTCAATAGGGTGTATCATAAATGCAAATTTATTCATATTTTCACCAACTATTCTTAATTTAATCTATTCTATTCTTTAGATTTCCATTCCACTGGGTAATGTAAAATATTCTTTTAAACACTTTGTACCCTTTTATCCTCTTCATTTAACCATACAATTCTGGGGGTAAAATTCATTTGCTTCAATATCTCCCTATAGTCTCTTGGCGTAAGCTCTTCCCAAGGCTTATTTGCAAGGCTAATTAATACCCCTTCCATGACATTGGTTCCAAAGGAACGCCCCTGATACTCTGGGGTTGTGGTAATGAGCATTTTTGCTCCTAGTGCTTTTAACTGCTTTAGGTTTTTTTCTGTGGTTGTATTGGTAATGATAATTTTATTGTCTAAATTTTGGGGTAGGTTTTTTTGTATATAGAGAAAGTCTCCCGCCAAAATATCCACTTGCTCAAAAATCTTTTTCACTTTATGGGGTTTGTTTTCCTTATCTTGCTTATTGCCTGTGGGATACAGCAGCTCAAAGGGGAAATGTCTTACTACTGGCAATAAGACCTTTGCCACTTTATCTAAATCATCTAGAGATTTTAGGAAATAAGGAATGCCTAGGGCATAGAACACATCACCATAGAATATCTCTGCCCCCGTACTTTCTAAACTTTCAGCCATTCCAAAGCGATCTAAAGCTGAGGTGATCATAATGGACTTATTTTTAAAATCGATGATTTTTTCTTGGGTAAGATAATCAATGACCATTCTCTCTAAAGTATTCTTTAGACCCGATCCATCTACGATCGGAGTCTTTTGTGCTGCCTTTTTTATGGGAAGGGCACTAGAAAGAAGGTATTTTTTATTTCTGGAAAAAAGGTATAGGTCTATGCCCCCCATTCCAAAAGCATCTACCTTGCCATCTAATTCCTTTATAATCTCTATGGCTTTTTTTCTATCTCCATCAGTGCCTATTCTCTCAATGATAAATTTTTCTCCTAATATTTCTGTCTCTGCTTTATGGTTTCTAGAGGAAGAACCTAAACTAACGCTTACCACTTTCTTCATAACTACCTCCTATTATTCTATGTAAAAGTGATTTTATCAATTCTGGCTCCACATAGACATCTTGTTTTAAAGGGGATTGCCCTATATCTATGGTAATGACTTGCCCATCCAAAAGAGATTCTAATACTCTTATTCTCTTATCCGATGCCAATAAAATCACCGTATGATAGTTTCTCAATTGATAAAACATTTCTGTTACCTCATTAAATAACTGTGCTCCACTTTTATCATTGACAAAGGAAATTCTTTCTTCCTCTGTGAAAAGCACCTTAAAATTTACTCCAAAGGTATTTAAGATCTCCTCTATCTCTTTTTTATTTTTAATAGGAAAACCCACTACAGCGACCCTATCCCCCTGGCGTAGTTGGCCTAGTCTTTCTAGTTTGGAAATAAAGCTTCTATCTAGACCATACTGCTGGGCAACTTCCTGTTGGGAGTATCCCTTTTCCCTTTTTTCCAATATTTTTTCTATTTCCCTATACAGCTTTTTTTTACTAATCAGTTTGTTTCCAATTTCAAAGTATTCCATAGAGGTCACTCCTTAAGGTTGTGCACATTTTTGTGCTCATAATTATTTTATTCCCCCTAAGAAAATTTTAAAACCTTCAAAATGGAAGATTTTTCTGCATAATCGCTCAAAACTTCCCCTTAGGATACTTATAGCGCTTATCTCTTACATTTTCACAGACTCTTACCCCTATATATTGTTTAATGATTCACAAGTTATTATACAATAATATTGTTTCATCCACCTTAAAAAATTCTTATTTTTTCCTTACATCTTCCACTTCTCTTTATTAGACGAATTCTTTTTGAAAATTTCTTCAGATTTTTTAATAAATAAGATTATAAATAAATAACTATTTTTTAAAAAAGTGGGACATTTTCTAAAGATTGTGCGTCTTATCTATAGAAGGTATAATAAATTAAGATGGTTCCGATGGAAGTCATAGGTTTTTGTATTATCCATCGTTGCCTTACTAATATTTTGGATAAGAAGTATTTATAGATATCGAAAGTCGGTTTCTACTCATCGATAGTCTTTATTTGCAAGAAAAACTTTAAAATAACTGGGGAGGAATATCCATGAAACTTATTAAATTTTTTACATTAATTTTTGCTCTATCTCTGCTCTTTGGTTGTAGTCATGGAGCTAGTGGCGATGCGGAGTATGAGGAAATGATAAATACCATTAAGAATATAGAAATTAGCCAAAACAAACTCATTACTTTCAATACAACCTTTGATAAATATAAAAAAGCTTTTGAAGGGAAGTTCATTACCGAGAACTTGGAGAAACATTTTATTGGGGAAGATCAAGAATCAGGGTTTCCCCTTGCATCCATCTTAAAAGGAGATATAGACCAAGAATTTTTAGAAGACCCCATGAAGCACGTTGATCCAAATTATGAAGTGAATGTGGTTAATGGGGCGATTGTCCAAAAGCTTACAAAAATAGACTTCTCCAAGCTATATTTGAACGATACAGAGGATAAAGCAACGATTTATGCTAAAAAATCACATGAGTATGATGAGGATAATATTTTTGTTGATGAAATAAAGGGTCTTGATGACACAAAGAGTCATGTAATAATATCAAAGTATGTATTTAAGAAAATGGAGAATGAATGGAAGATAATGTCTATCGATGATACAGCAGGCGAAATTGTTCTAAAAAATGAAGAAACTGGCAAATATGAATTATTCACCCCTGATGCTCCTACCCATCTCAGTGAAGAGATTGACTATATTAAAACTATTGATGTTGAATCTGAAAATTTTTAAGAAAGATCAAATCAAAGGTTTAATCTATTTAAGTGCCTTAAGGAGGGAATAAAATGTATTGGTCACCAATAACAATTCTCGTTGGTATTTTTGGAATTTGTTTAATATTATATAGCTTCCAACAGATTTGGAGGTTTATTAAGAAAAAACCTTCTAAGAGTAATGGCGAGGAAGAAATTTACCAATCTCAGTCAGATCTTAAGTATGATAAATACCAAGAAAATAATCCTGATTATGATAAGTATAAAGCAGATGTATATAGATTTAAATCATAATTCTAGAGTTTGTCCATTAGTGAGCTTTTTCATATCCGATTAAATACTAAGTTTGTTACCCCAAAAAACAAGGAGGAATTTACTATGAAAAAAACTTTAATTGTTTTACTCTTACTTTTTTTTGTCTTAGGTGTGCCCCAAGTTGCCCTAGCGGCATCTGAGGAAGATCAACCAAGCTACTCTAAAGTACCTACGGTGGGCACACCCTCCCCCTATGAAGATTATGGATTTTCTGATGATAGCTCTCCCTATCCTACAGTAAACTTTGGAATCTCTTCTGCCTCCCCTTACTTTTACAGAGTGGGATGTCAGGTTATTAAAGTCTCTAATACTTCTATTCGAGGTATGGCCTATACCATGGCAACCCAATATGTAGATAAAATAGGGTATTCTTTGGATTTCCAACGTTGGAACGGGTACAAGTGGGAAACCCTCAGTACTGTATCGAACTATACTAATAATCACTCTAAAGTTGATTCCAATCATATGAAAACCATCACAAAAGACAATTACTATAGGGTAGAAGTACGGCATCTTATCACCCATAATGGTCGTACAACCACCAAGACTTCTACCTCAGACTATATCTATATAAAATAATAGAAGCTGGCCTAGGCCAGCTTCTATTATTTTATATTTTTTATCATCTTTATCATCTCTTCCTCAGAGATATTCCCTGCGATTTCATAGGAAGCGGTATCTCCATACCATAATGCACCGGTAAAGTCTTTTTCAATACAGATCATTAAGATATCTTTTTCATCGATTTTCAGTTCCTTGACCTGGGCATCCTCTCTTATATTCATAGTTTCTTTAGATTCTAAACCTTGGAGATTATACCCTTCAATAATATTGATAAATGCTCCATTTTCTGCCCGAAATATTTGCACTACTAAATGCTCTCCCCATGCATATCTAGTCCACTCTACATCCTGGGGCTTGAAACCCTCTGGCACATAGTTGGCCTGTATAAATGAAAAGGGTATTTTTTTCCTTGCCTCCTCAAAGGAGAGGGTTTGTTTTATGGTATCTTTCTCTTCAATTCTTTCTTCCTCTTGGGGAGAGTTTTTAGATATTTTGATGGATATCATATCATCCTTTACCTCGATAAAAGTTTTTATAATATTGAATTTAAAGGCTTGCACTGGTTCTGTTTGCCATAAGAAAGAGAGAAATAGAGATAAAATAATGATGGAAGCGGCAGTTCCTATCATCTTTTTATAAGGAGAAACCTTTTTAAAGGATTGGCTCTCCTGATGATCAATCCTTTCCTTTAGCTTCTGTATATGCTCCTCCATAGGGGTAATGGGGGTAGAGTTTATATCTATGAGATGATCAGCATTCTTTTCTATCTCTTCTGTAAGTAGTTGATCAAAATGATACGTTTTCATAAATTCACCTCTTTTTTGGGGCTTTCTTCCCGGATTAAGCTATCATAAATACATTTCTTGGCCCTAGCGTGCCTTGTACGGATGGTACTAGCATTGCTTCCTAGAATATCCGATATTTCTTCTAGGGTAAGATCATAATAATAGTATAAAATGATGACTTCCTTGTATTCCTTTTTGAGTTGATTGATTATGGTGCCCAACTGATTCTTGGTTTCCTCCCGAATCATGATTTCTTCCATAGTATCTTGGTGGATACTGATATTGTATAGTACATCATCTTCTGTGGCAGTTTCTTTACATCTACTAAATTTTCTAAAGGCATTTAATGTTTCATTTTTGGCAATGGTATATATCCAAGATTTAAACTTTTCTTTATCTTTTAACTGATAAAAGCTTTCATAGGCCTTTACCAATGTATTTTGCATAACATCATCAGTGAGTACTTTATTTTTTGTCATAGCAAAGATAAACCTAAAGAGTTCTGAATATACCGGTTTTAATAAAGCCTCAAATTCAGCAACTTCCTTTTTGGTTTTTACCTTTTTTCTGGTTCTATTAAACATTTGCTGAGCACCACCTATCTCGTCATCTATTCATCTTTATATCCTCAAATTACCAAACATCCCTTCTATTATAGATTTCTATTTTATTTTTGGAAATCCTTTTTCTTTCTATTTGTTAGACTCCTAAAAGTATAAAAATGTCTCAAAATCTTGAAATGTTTATTATAAAGCCTATTACACAAAATTTTTAAAGATTTATAACGTTTTAATATTTTCTCTAAAAAAGTGAGACATTTTTTAAAGCTAGTGCGTCTTATGTATGAGAAGAAAAGTTTATTTATTGCATTTATTTATCGATAGCAATATATGATATTACACCAATAAAATATGAAAAAGTGGAACCCATGAAATGTTTAGATTATTATTTCCCTTTGATTTACATGAAAATAAAAACTTCCTATGTTTACGTTTACAGATTTAAAGGATTATATTAAAATAATATTAATACTACAACTTTATTTTACAAATGAGGAAAAATTATGAAGAAGAAAGAGAAGCTGACCTAAAAAAAATAATGAATGAGCTAGAATTAAGTCCTATTGCTATATTCAATCCATATTCATATGAAGCTATTAAATTATTTTGTGAGGCGAAAGAATGAAAAAAACACTTTTATTGGCTGCTATTATGTTTTGCAGTATTTTTTTCGTATATTTAATAATATTCATATATAGTAACCATTCTAATGGGATAAAACTAAATTTTTCACAGATGCCTACTGAACTCGTTATAACAACAAATGAACAAAATGAAAGATTAAAAGAATTAGCTTTAAGTCAGCGAGATGTTTTGAGAGCTTTAGAAGAACAATCAAATAATGAGCAATTAATGAATGAGTTGGATCAAATAGTTAAGGACATAACTGGCATACAAGAAAAAAGAAAAAATATAACTTCTCCTAACACCATCAAAAAAACTATTATTGTATTAGAAAAAATTAAATGGTCCCCAGAAAATATTAATACGGCAGAAAATGATTTAAGATCACTATTTTCATTAGAATGTATATATTCTAATAGCAACAATAAGGATATTTTGATTTTTTTCAATAATAATACAGTTAATTTAATAAGGACAGATCAAGATAAGATAACCTATTTTAAAAGCAAAAGGATAACTAACTCTTTTTTCCGATATTTAATCAACTTGCGGGAGCATGGGGAGAAATAATTCTCTGTCATACAATGGTAAAGCTCCCCATCTTTGTATTGACCCTTTGTTAAGACATTTATTTTAAAATTTTCTTAAAAAAGTGAGAAATTTTGATAGTATTGGATTGGATGAATGATTTATATAAATATAGAAAATCTTTATAGAGAACAATGGGCTTTCATTTAGATTCCTTTTTTTATAAGTCTTAAAGTATTTTCTACTGATGACCAGAATCTTTGTTATAGAAAATTTCACTTTCATGAACTTTATATACTGAATGACTAAGAAGTATATGAATATACCTCACAATTATTCAATAGAATGGGGTGGAATTAGTGAATCATAAAAAAGGTAGTTATTATCTTATTTCTATTGTATTTATACTGCTATTCGTGCATCTCTACATGAAAATCTATTTTCTTTATTTACAGCAATGGCCTTATCCTCATTTAGGTGTAATGAATACACTCTCCCTATTTAGCTTGAAACATTTTGGTGCTTTATTATTCAATATGTCCTTTGGAGTGATATTGGGAATAGAGCATATTTTTGAAAATAGAAAACAAAATGGAAAATGGCATATTGATTATAAAAGGTTACTCATTATGGGGATTCCTGCTTTGTTATTATCCGTTGAGGCAGTACATTTCTTTTTAATCGAAAATATACTGAAAGAAATAGGAATGGGATTTTCTAATTTTCATTTGGCAGCTCCTGCAAGAGAGCCTTTTTTTAGAATTCTTCTAGGATATGTTTTAGTAACTTCTTTTTACAAGGAATAAAGCAAAATTAAATTTGATTTTATGTATTCTACAAATAATGCATAAACAAGTTAGAAGGAGATGGTTTAATGAAGAAAGCCTATATTATTCTATTATTGCTCATCACGATACTCATTAGTGTGACGGGATGTGCTGAGGAAGAGGAAAAAGCTATTGGTATGATTGAAAAGATTGAAAGGGCTGATTGGAAGCTGGCTATGTATTCTATGGATTATGACTCTTATATCCGTGAAATGGATGGACTTTTTTCTGAATCTTATGATCCCGAAAAACATCAAAGAAGAGTCCTACAGGAGCCTATAGATATTCGCAAAATTACCCAGGAAGAAAGAGAAAAATTCCAAGAGACATCGGATATAAAAGAAGTACATGTTTCTATATCTAAGGTTTATGAGGGAGAATTTGCAAATATTTTTACTAAGGAAGAAATCCATTATCATGAGCAGTCTCCTAGCTATTTAATGAGAAAATACATTTTAAAAGAAGAAGATAACCAATGGACAATTGTGGGAGTGGAAGGGATGGCCTATGATAAGCCAGAAACTAGAGAAAAAGATTGGGTGCATACATTCATTGTAAAATAAACTTAGGTGCCTATAAATATTGTACTACAATAATAAAATGCTGGGATAGTAGCTCTACCAGTGAAGTTGCATAATTCAAAGTTTAAGATCAAAATAACCATATAGTTTATACTTTACTGTAAAAATATAATATGAGCAAGATTGCTTGAAAAGGATCTAATTATGCAAATTTCTCACTATTAATAATAGGAGGGATATACTTTGAAGAATATCTTTATTTTGTTTTTGATTATAGGGCTTACTTTTCTGACGTTCGGTTGTGCTGGAGAAGTGACTACTGAACAACTAGAAGGAAATTGGAAAGCAGTAGAGCAAAGATTAGAAAATAAGGATGTACCTCTTCTACCTGTTGAGCAAGAAGTAATCCATAAATTTTCATCTAATGATACTCTGATTACGATTTTAAATGATGAAATTCTGGAAGAAATTAAATATGAAATAGTGGACAATAGACAGATAAAAACCTTTCCTGAAGGAAAAGATCCTATTATACTGGAGTATAAATTTAAAGGAGATAAGCTTACCCTTATCGGGGATGCTCCCGATGGGAAGACAAAATTAACTCTTGTTTTAAAAAAGCAGTAGAATACATGTGATATGTGATGCTTCCTATCAAAGAGGACATACAGGTCTTCCTCTACCAGATGGGATACAATGGTTTTCTATAAGGGCAGACCTATCTGTCTGCCCGGGTTTATTCATTTCTACTGAAAGTAAACTTACATATCATGCCTAGACAAGATTTTTCCCCAGACATAAATAAGATATTTATATATCTCTTGGCTGTCGAGAAACTCTTGGCAGCAGAGCATAGAAATCTGTGCTTTTTAATGTTAAAAGCTATTTTTTATTCTACAAACTCTATTTTTAACTCTGAATTTTTAATTTTTTAATTAATTCTATTACTTCTTCGTCTTTCCCTGTTTCAATGTAAATTTGTTCTGTGTTTTTAATAATATCTTCTGTGTATTCTTCCATGGATACATCTATTTGTTCATGACTAGGCCAGTGTGAAGGAATATTGTATAAATTAATTGTGCCGTCCCCATTACCGCTATAAGTCACTATGCCATCTGCCATCATTTCACCCTCTAATGTAATAACATCTTCTGGATAATCAACACTATCATCATCGTAGGGATTGACTTGTTCTCCAGCTGAAGTATGACGAATCTTCAATTCTTTTATCTCTTGATTTCCTACAATTTGTAGCCAAACACGGGCAAATTCAATTTCATCAGTAGAGTATTTAGACAAGGCATTATCATCGCTTTTATTCGATTGATTATTTAAGTTCTCATCTTCTTCTGCCCTGGCCTCCGAGTTATCTTCCTTTTTATTTGGAGATTTGCTTTCTCCAGCATTCTCCCGTTCCTCTATAGCTGTGTTCTCATTATTGTCATTTTGTTTAGCACCATCATTACAAGCCGGAAGAAGTAGTGCCATGGTAATTAAGATTATTATTGATACTAGTGTTTTTTTCATTTCAAATCCCTCATTTCACAAATTTTCCTCCCTTTTATGCTGTTCCTATCATGAAAAAAAGGGCAGTCTAGGACACATTTCTCTACCAATACGCATAAAAACCCATGGATATGGGTTTTTATGATGTCAGCTCTTTTAACAATTCTTTTATCTCTGCTTGGGTTTCTAATCGGTTGACGGTTTTTCGGATTTTATTGGATCCTTCTAATCCTTTTGTATACCAAGAAATGTGTTTTCTCATTTCTCGGATGCCTACTCTTTCTCCTTTATACTGGATGGTCAACTCCATATGCTTTAAAATCATATCTACTATCTCTCCAGGGGTAGGTTCGGGAAGGAGTTCCCCGGTTTTTAGGTAGTGAACTGTTCGTCTGAAAATCCAGGGGTTACCTTGGGCGGCTCTTCCAATCATGATGGCGTCACAGCCGGTTTGATCTATCATAGCCTTTGCCAATTCTGGCGAGGTAATATCTCCATTGCCTATGACGGGGATGCTGACTTTGTCCTTTACTTCTTTGATGATACTCCAATCAGCTTGTCCACTATAAAACTGTTCCCGGGTTCTTCCGTGAATAGCAATAGCCTTAGCTCCTGACTCCTCTGCTATTTTTGCCATTTCCACTGCATTTATAGAAGTATCATCCCAGCCCCTTCGGATTTTTACCGTCACGGGTTTTTTGCTTGCCTTCGAGACGGCTTTAATGATCTCTCCCGCTCGTTTAGGATTTTTCATGAGGGCGGAGCCATCACCGTTTTTGGTTATCTTGGGTGTAGGACAGCCCATGTTGATATCCAATATTTCAAAATCCATGGCATTTAGTTGCTCCGCTATCTTTCCCATGACTTCAGGTTCCGACCCAAATATCTGTAGAGCTACTGGCTTTTCTTTGGGATGGATCTCGGTCAAATTACTTGTCTTTTCATTGTTATAGTAAAGTCCCTTGGCACTGATCATTTCGGTGTATAAAAGTCCACACCCCTGTTGTTTTACCAATATCCTGTAGGGTAGATCGGTCACTCCTGCCATGGGGGCTAAAAATACAGGATTATCTATGATGAGATTGCCTATTTTCATATAATTCTCTCCTTAGGCTTTGTTTTATGATAGATTTCTCTGATATATAATTCTTAAACCATCCAAGGTCAATAAACTGTCTACTTGATCAATGGTTTTGGTCTCAGAGGAAATTAGAGCGGCCATTCCTCCTGTAGCAATAGCTTTTATGCTTTGGCTACCCATCTCTTCTTTCATTTTGCTTACTACAGAATCAACTAATCCTGCATAGCCATAGATCATCCCTGCTTGCATACTACTGACTGTATTTTTGCAAATAGCTTGGGATGGCTTTATCAATTCTATTCTAGGCAGTTTGGAAGCTTTTTCAAAAAGAGCGTCTGCGGATACCCGAAGGCCTGGAGCAATAGCGCCCCCTAGGTATTCACATTTGTCAGAAATCGCACAGAAGGTAGTGGCTGTCCCAAAATCTACAACAATAATAGGCCCTCCATATTTCTCGAAGGCTGCTATTCCATTGACAATACGGTCAGCACCCACCTCCCTAGGGTTGTCATATTTTATATTCATACCGGTTTTTATTCCTGGGCCTATAATAAGCGGATCTACAGCACAATATTTTCTTGCCATTTTTTCCAAGGCATGCATAAGAGTAGGTACCACCGAAGATATGACCACTGCCTTTATGTCTTTAAATGTTAAATTTTCATATTGAAACAATTGATTCACTAACATTCCATATTCATCTGCTGTTTTATCTCTATCTGTTGAAATGCGAAAGTTTTCTATTAGCTTTTCCCCATCATATATTCCTAATACTGTATTGGTATTTCCCACATCAAAGACTAAAATCATTTTCTACACCTCTTCATCTATTCTCTTTTCTATCATGATTTTTATGGATACAAAGAAAAGGGCTAATAATCTCTCATAAAAGGGATTTATAGAGAAATTATTAGCACTTTTATAAGTTGTTTTATTTATATTACTTTTTTTAATGCCTTGATAATAACCATGGTAATAATGGCTCCTACAACCGTCTCTGGTAATCCCTGGGTTAAGACAATCCCTCCAGCAGCTACCAAAGGAAGAAGTTTAAAGACCACTACCAATCCCATTACTCCCAAGGTATTGGTAAGTCCTCCGACAATAGCCGATACAAAGGAACTTTTTGTCCATTTATAGCTGTAGTAAGCCGTTAGACCAATAAGGATTCTAGGTAATATGGCAATAATAGGATTTTTGAGCAAAGGGGAACCCGTTGTAATAAAGCTGATTAATCCAAATATAAATCCTACAAACATTCCTACTACAGGTCCTTCTAATACCGCTCCAATAATCACAGGGATATGCATAATCGTCGCTCTGCCTGCTGGAGTGGGTACAGGAATTAAGCCTAAGGGGGTTAACCCCAATATTATGGCAATAGCCGATAACATTCCTGTGATGGTGATTGTTCTTGTTGATGATTTCATCCTTGCACCTCCGTTCTAGTTCCTCTCGGATACTAGTCGTAAATTTTATATTTATTTTAACTTTGTCCAGTTCCTATTAGGATACCAGCCAAAAGACGTTACTATTTTATCAAATTCTCTATATTATTTCAATTTGTTTTTAGATATATCCATTTACGCCCCTAAGGGATACCTCTCCAAAGGTGATTTCGTGGATTTTGCCATTATCTTCTTTTATAATCAATGCTCCCTCTTGGTTGATATCCACTGCAATCCCCTGAATAACATCATTATTCCCCATTGCTCTCACTTCCTTACCTAAAATCCCTGACATGCTTTTCCATAGCTCTAAAACTTTTTGGAAGTTTTGCTCTTTCACAAATTCTAGGTAGAATTTTTCTAAGTTTTCTAATATGCTTCTTACTAATCTTTGGCGGGATATATTTTCTCCTTTTATTTCCCTTAGGGAGGTAGCTTTCCCCTGTATCTCCTCTGGAAAATCCTTTATGCTTTCATTTATATTAATACCCATTCCTACAACAATATAATTGATAAAATCCATTTCTGCACTCATTTCGGTAAGAATGCCACAGACCTTTTTATTTTGGTAGATGATATCATTGGGCCATTTTATTTGTACTGGTAATGCAGTCACTTCTCTAATGGCCTGGGCTACTGCCACTGCCGATAATAGGGTAAACTTAGGTGCATTCTTAGGAAGTACATCAGGGCGTAATATGATGCTCATCCATATTCCCTTTCCCTTGGGGGATACCCACTGGCTTCCTCTTCTTCCCCTACCCTTTATCTGTTCCTCGGCAATAATCACAGTACCTTCCTCTGCCCCTTGTAACGCCAGATCCTTGGCTTTATCATTGGTAGAGCCAATGGAATCAAAGTGCATGATTTTTTTTCCTAAAAGGCTAGTGTGAAGTTCCCCTTGGATTTCTACAGCAGTAAGTATATCCGGGCTTTCCCTTAGTATATACCCTTTTCTTGGAATAGATTCAATGTTATATCCTTCTTCCCTTAATGCATTAATATGCTTCCAAATGGCTGTTCTAGAAACCCCTAATTGTTCACTCAGCTTTTCCCCAGAAACATGTTCTTGGGGATATTTCTTTAGTAAATGCAATATCTTCTCCCTCACCTTATCACCTTCCGTTCATTATTTACTTTATTTTATTATATCACCATTTTATAACTTTCATTTCATAAAAAAAGGCTATGCCCAAGGAAAGGGCATAACCTTTTTCTTTAACCAAATATGGATAATAATAATCCTGCGGCTACCGCTGAGCCAATAACTCCTGCAACGTTTGGTCCCATGGCGTGCATAAGTAGGAAGTTGGATGGATTTTCTTTTTGTCCTACCACTTGGGATACACGGGCAGCCATTGGTACAGCCGATACCCCTGCAGAACCGATAAGTGGGTTTACCTTACCTCCTGTGAGTTTATACATAATCTTACCGAAGAGTACTCCCATAGCAGTACCAAGGCAGAAGGCAAATAGACCAAGGCCTATGATCATTAATGTTTGTGGTCGTAGGAAGGTTTCTGCATTGGCAGTGGCTCCTACAGTTACTCCTAAAAAGATGGTAACAATATTCATCAATTCATTTTGAGCCGTTTTGTTGATACGATCCACTACTCCGGATTCTTTAAATAGGTTTCCAAGCATTAACATTCCTACCAATGGTGCTGCAGAAGGAAGGATTAATGCAACCAATACGGTAACCAAAATTGGGAAAATGATTTTTTCCTTTTTGGATACGGGTCTTAACTGCTCCATTACAACATTTCTTTCTTCCTTGGTAGTAAGGGCTTTCATAATTGGTGGTTGAATGATCGGTACCAAGGCCATATAGGAATATGCCGCTACGGCAATAGGTCCTAATAAATGGGGTGCTAATTTTGAGGTCAAGTATATGGCTGTTGGACCATCGGCACCACCGATAATCCCGATGGATGCAGCCTCTGGACCTGTAAATCCAAGAAGAATAGCCCCAATAAATACTGAAAATATACCAAATTGGGCTGCTGCGCCTAAAAGGATACTTCTCGGATTGGCAATAAGTGGTCCGAAATCTGTCATGGCGCCTACCCCTAAGAAGATTAGCGGAGGATAGATCCCTAATTTTACTCCCTGATAAAGGTAATATAAAAGTCCTCCGGCCTGGAAACTAGGCTCTCCATATACTCCTGTAGGTTCAGCCATTAATCCCGCCAAGGGCAGGTTAGCCAATAGCATCCCAAAGGCTATGGGTAGTAATAATAATGGTTCATATTGTTTTACTATCGCTAAATATAAGAGTACAAAGGAAACTAAGAGCATAATGATGGTTCCAACCGTAAGCTGTCCAAAGGCCATGCTACTTAGGAATCCCTCTAACCCTATTCCTAAAGCTTCTAACATTTATTTTTCCCCGCTTTCTGTCGTGTTTAACATGAATTTTTTATTCAAAGGTAACTAAAACGTCTCCTGCATTCACCGATGCTCCCTCGTTGACATTTACTGAAGCAACTGTTCCGTCTGTTGGTGCAAAGATCTCATTTTCCATTTTCATGGCTTCTAATATAATGAGAACATCTCCTTTTTTCACTGCATCTCCTGCTCTTGTTTGCACCTTGAAAATGGTTCCTGGCATGGGCGCAGTTACGCTGCCACCACCACCGGCTACTGGAGCTGGAGCTGCTTTAGGCGCTGGAGCTGTTTTAGGTTGTGCATCGGCTACGCTAGTTGCTCTTGCTGGGGCAGAAGGTGCTGGGGTTGCTGGTCTTGAGGCAGCACTTGCAGCCCCACCTTTTACTTCTTCCACTTCTACTTCATAGGAATTTCCGTTTACAGTGATTACATATTTTTTCATTCTTTATTTCCTCCCTAGGCTAGTCATTTTTTTATAATCTATCTAACATTTGTTCTTGTCTTCCCGTTCCACTCCAAATACTTTGCTTTTGAGGTAAGGGTTTTATGGATCTCACAACAATGTCATCTACCGAAGTTCCACTCATAGCGGAAATAGCCGCTGCAATGACAGCTATAAGTTCTCCGTCATCTTCTTGTTTTACAATTTCATTAGAAGTTACTACTGTATCCTTCTGTGCTACTTCTTGGCTAGGAGTATCTTTTTTTTTACCATCCCCTGCGATTACTCTAAGTAAATCTAAGGCAAAGGATAGGATGATCAAAACGGCAAATACAATTCCCATTCCCAGTATAGTAAGTCCTATACTGTTAACAAATTTGGTCCCTATAGACATGGAATCTGCAAACATTTTTTCACCTCTTTATTTTATATAGTCTTTTTTATAATTATTTTATAATGGTAGGTTACCATGTTTTTTCGCTGGTCTTGTTTCTCTCTTGCTGGCTAACATTTCAAAGGCACTAACTAGATGAGCTCTTGTTACAGAGGGCTCTATAACATCATCTACATATCCTCTAGCCGCAGCTACATATGGATTTGCAAATTTGCTTCTATATTCCTCTATTTTTTCATTTCTTACTTTTACTGGATCCTCTGCATCTTTAATATCTTTTCTAAAGATGATATTGGCTGCTCCATCTGGACCCATAACTGCAATTTCTGCATTTGGCCATGCCAATACTACGTCAGCTCCTAGTTCTTTATTACACATTCCGATATAAGCTCCACCGTAAGCTTTTCGAACAATCAAAGTTACTTTTGGCACAGTTGCTTCAGAGTATGCATATAACATCTTCGCACCATGTCTAATAATTCCACCATATTCTTGGGTAGTTCCAGGTAAAAATCCTGGTACGTCTACGATGTTTAAGATAGGAATATTAAAGGCATCACAGGTTCTGATAAATCTTCCTGCCTTATCGGATGCATTGATATCTAGACATCCTGCCAATACCTTAGGTTGGTTTGCGATAACCCCTATGGATTGACCATTAATTCTGATAAAGCCTGTAACCATATTTTGAGCAAAATAAGCTTGGGTTTCTAGAAAATCTTCATTATCCGCAAGGGTAGTGATGATATCTTTTATATCATAGGGCTTATTTGGGTTTTCTGGAATAATTTCATTTAGTTTTTCTTCAAGACGATTTAAATCATCATCAGTTTCATATAGGGGTGCTGTCTCTAAGTTATTTGATGGTAAGAAGCTAAGAAGTCTTTTAATATCTTCTATACACGCTTCGTCATTTTGACTTACAAAGTGAGCTACTCCACTGGTGGAGTTATGAGTCATTGCTCCTCCTAAATCTTCTGCTGTAACATCTTCTCCTGTAACAGTCTTAATAACTTGAGGTCCTGTAATAAACATTTGGCTAGTTTTATCTACCATAAAGATAAAATCAGTAATGGCTGGAGAATATACTGCTCCTCCGGCGCATGGTCCCATGATTACAGAGATTTGTGGTATAACGCCTGAAGCTAAGGTATTTCTGTAGAATATCTTTCCATATCCACTTAGGGCGTCTACTCCTTCTTGAATTCTAGCTCCACCAGAATCATTCATTCCAATAATAGGCGCACCCATCTTTAATGCCATATCCATGACTTTAACAATCTTTTCTGCATGCATTTGTCCTAAAGATCCACCAATAACGGTAAAGTCTTGCGCATAGGCATAGACTAATCTTCCATCTACTGTACCATAGCCTGTCACTACACCCTCTGCTGGTGCATCTACTTTATCCATGCCGAAATCAGTAGATCTATGTTTTGCAAAACCACCGATCTCTACAAAGCTGCCTTGGTCAAAGAAAAGATTTAGTCTTTCTCTAGCAGTGAGTTTACCCCGCTCATGTTGCTTTGCGATTCTGTCTTCGCCACCGCCTAACCTTAGTTTTTCTTTTTTAGATCTCAATTCTTCTAGCTTATTTGACATATTGATACCTCCACTATGAATTTTCATAATCTACATCCTGCTTAATGCTTATAGAAACAGAGAAAATAGTCTCTCTGAGATTCTAATCCTATTGAATGAAAACATAAAATCATTCTATCATCTTTTACCCTTTATGGAAATAATTAATCTATTTTAAGTATTCCATGGGAGTTTGGATTTTATTACATACAAAAATTCAAGTTTTTCTCTTTTCTATAGTAATTCTATATTCTTCCTTACATTCCTTTGTTAGATTGTCACAATAACTTCTTTTGTATGCAAGATTTACTTATAAATATGTTCTAAATTAATGTTTTTATTACATTTTTTAATAAAATAAGCCCAAGGGGGGCTTATTTTATACATATAGATAGTATACCTTCTTTTTAGTATATTGTATACATAAGTTCTTTGTTTAAAACTCATATTCTCTCTTGAAATTCCAAATAGAGGGAATATGAGTTTTCTTTTTCTTACTTATACATTTGGGCAGTTTTTTTCTTAAATAAAGGTTTAATGCCACCATTTTCTAAGATGTTCATGGTATAATCCGATATTTTTTCTCCTTGTAGGGTTTCTCCAGTGGTTTTATTGAAAACTGTTCCCTCTTCAAGGTTTACTTCCAACTGGTCTCCATCCTTTACTTTTTCACTAATGCCAGGACATACCATTAAGGGAAGAGCCAGGTTTATAGCGTTTCTAAAGAAAATTCGGGCAAAGGATTCAGCAAGGACTACGCTTACCCCTGCATTGAGTAAAGTGATGGCCGCATGTTCTCGACTGGAACCGCATCCAAAATTTGTGCCTGCCACCACAATATCTCTAGGACTCATTTTTTCAGCGAAGGTTGGATCTGCCCCTTCTAAGCAATGAGTTGCTATTTCTTTAGGATCAACAAGTTCTAAATATCTACCGGGGTAGATTTGGTCTGTATCAATATTTTTCCCAAAAACAAAGGCTTTTGCTGTTATCTCTTTACGCATTTGCTTCTACCTCCTTTATCACTTCTCTTGGATCAGTAATTTCACCTGTTAAGACAGCTGCAGCAACGCTAGCAGGTGATCCAAGATAAATTTGCGCTCCTGTACTCCCCATACGTCCTGGGAAGTTACGATTTGTGGCCGTGATACACACTTCTCCCTCTGTAAGTAACCCCGCATGGGTTCCCAAACATGGTCCACAACCGGAAGCAGCAAAGGTTGCCCCTGCAGTCATAAGAGATTGTACATAGCCCATTTCAATGGCTTTTTGATAAACTTCCGTTGAGGCAGGAATAATGACCAATCTGGTGTCAGGATGTATCTTTTTGCCATCAAGGATTTTATAAGCTTGTTCTATATCTTCCAATCTTCCCCCTGTACAGGAACCAATAAAAGCTTGATCAATCTTTACTTTTTCTACTTCTTCTATAGAACGAACATTATCTACACTGTGGGGTACAGCAAGCTGTGGAGATAATTGACTTACATCAAAAACATGGGTTTCTGCGTATTCAAAGTCCTCATCTGTTTCTTGGATGATAAATTCTTGATCTGTTCTTGCTTGTACATATTCGATAACCTTATGGTTGGGTTTCATATAAGCCGTTTTGGCACCCATTTCAACAGCCATATTACAGATGGTCATTCTTTCTGCTACGCCTAGATCTTCTACATAGCTACCAGAAAATTCTACTGCTTTGTATACCGCAGCATCTGCTTTTAACTTCCCTAATATATGAAGGATAACATCCTTGGCATAAACGCCTTTTTGGAGTTGTCCATTGATTTCTATCTTTATGACTTCGGGTACTCTAAACCAAAGTTCTCCTGAGATCAACACGGTTGCCATATCTGTAGCACCCAGTCCTGTACCAAAGGCACCAAAGGCACCATGGGTAGTGGTATGAGAATCAGTAGCCACAAGAATCATCCCTGGCCAAACTACTCCAGCCTCTGGCATAACCTGATGACATACCCCGGCATTAATATCAAAATGGTATTTTAAGTTTTGTTCCTTAGCAAAAGCTCTCATTTCCTTGTGATTTTGTGCGGTTTTAATAGTAGGAGCTGGAGAATAATGATCAAATACAAAGGCAATTTTTTCATTGTCCCAGACCTCTTTTCCTCCCATTTCATAAAAAGAATATACGGTTTGAAGATATAAATCATTTATTTCAGCAAAATCTATTTTACAATTTACAATTTCACCTGCTTGTACTTTTTCTTTTCCTGCTGCCTTCGCTAGAATCTTTTGAATAGCATGCATGAATATCCCTCCTGTTATATATTACAAGTTATGGGGCGGTGATACACCGCCACCTTACTAACTAAACAAATAAACTTACAATAAATGTTGCTACCAATCCACCCAATGCCATAAATGGATTAGCAAAGCTTAGGGTTCTAAGACCGGTTTTCATATCATAACCATTCATCTTTGTAAACACCCAGAAGAAGCTATCATTCACGTGACAGAAGGATCTTGCTCCTGCTCCAGTGGCTAGGAAGATAAGTATTGGATCCATGCCCAACTGCGTTGCAAGGGGAGCAGATAATGTAGCCGCTGTAACTACGGCAACAGTTCCTGATCCTTGTACTATTTTTAATAGCGCTGCAATAGCAAAGGGAATAAGAATAAATGGCAATCCACTTTTAGAAATAGCTTGAGCCATAGCATCTCCTGCACCAGATGCCTTCAGAATTTCTCCTAAAGCACCACCAGATGCGGTAATAAAGATGATGGAACCTGCTTCACTTAATGCGCCGTCCATGGTCTTTAAAACATTTTCTTTCCCGATTCTTTTACCCAGTAAAAGAATACATGCAACAACACCTATCGCCAATGCAATATTAGAATCTCCTATAAAGGACATAATTCTTACAATGGTGGATTCTTCTGGGAAGATGGCCTTTGTAGTAGTGTTTAATAAAATTAATATCATAGGTAATAGCAATGGGAATAAGGAAGAAAACATACTTGGAAGATCCTTTTCGGATACTTCTTCCTCTGCGGAAGCTAGCATTTCACCCTTTGCTCCCTTATCAAATTCTGATATAAAGGTATCTCCTTTTTTGTTGAGAACAAATTGGGCAAAGGCCCATCCAAATAAAGTCATCAGAATTGCAGCAAAACCTCCATATAAAATAGCTCGTCCAATATCTATTCCCAACAATCCTGCTGCAGCTAAAGGACCTGGAGTAGGTGGCACATAAACATGGGTGGCTAATAAACCTGATGCCAAGGATACACCTAGAACAGCTAAAGGTATTCTTGTCTTTTTGGATATGGCTTTGATCAGTGGTGCCATCATAACGTAAGCTACATCACTGAACACAGGGATGGATACTAAATAACCACTAATGGCCATAGCTATAGAAGAATTTTTCTCTCCTACCATACCAACGGCTCCTAAGGCCATTTTGTTGGCAGCCTTTGAATCCTCTAAATATTTTCCTAACATAACACCAAAGATAATTATAATACCGATACTACCTACAGTTTTTGCAAAACCATTTGTTATGGTGTCGATAACATCTAGCCCACTCATTCCTGATAAGGTACCAATGACTACACCCGTAACCAATAATGAAATAAAAGCACTGACTCGAAATTTGATGGCTAGGAGTAAAAGAACGACTACCCCAATAATAAATGCTAATTCAACTGACATACTTCAACCCCCTAAATTTAAAATATAGTATTAAGTTTGATAAACAAGTTGGCCTCTTAACAAAAGTACACTTTCCTTTGATTTAGTCCATGGAAAGTTTAGAGCATCTGCTGCAAGGGCACTCTTTTGGTATTTTTTATTAAGAAATAAATTTGTTTATCTATAGTATTCACTGAATAAATGGAATTTCTTCTCTATCCCCAGCGAATTCCATAATATTTAATAAGCAATAATCGTGCCAATTAATATAAGAGCTGTTTTTTCACCCTTTTGCTTTCTTTAAGGAGGGGAATACAAAAATAATGCTACATATTGTAACGATTAATCGTTACAATATGTAGCATTATCAATCTATTGTTTATATTTCTTAAAGTTGGAAGTAATTTTTTCTTTTAGTTTCAAAGCCTCTTTATCATATTTTTCAGGGTCATCCCATATATTTCTGGGATTTAGAATTTCAGAGGGTACACCAGGACAACTTTCAGGAATGAATAGTTCAAAGATAGAATCTTTATAAAAATTGACCTTTCTTAATTTTCCGGAAACAGCAGCATTGACTATGGATCGGGTGTAGGAGAGTTTAATTCTTTCTCCTTTGCCATAGCCCCCACCTATCCAACCGGTATTAATCAAATATACATCGGCCTTGTGTTTTTCTATTTTTTCTCCTAGTAACTCAGCATAAACCATAGGATTAAGAAGCATAAAGGGTTCTCCGAAGCAAGCTGAAAATGTAGCTTCCGGCTCTGTAATACCTCTTTCGGTTCCTGCCACTTTGCTGGTATAGCCCGAGATAAAATGTTCTATGGCTTCCTGGGCATTTAGCTTGGCTATGGGGGGCATAACTCCAAAGGCATCACAGGTCAAAAATATAATGGTATTGGGATTTCCGCCCATTCCTGATTCCTGTATATTGTCTACATAATGTATAGGATAGGCGGCCCTGGTATTTTCTGTATAAGTATTATCCTCATAATCAGGGGTTCTATCTTCTTTCAATACTACATTTTCTAGGATGGTGCCAAACTTTATGGCCTCATAGATCTCCCTTTCCTTTTCCCGATCAAGGTTTATGGTCTTGGCATAACAGCCTCCTTCAAAGTTAAACACACCCTCATCACACCATCCATGCTCATCGTCCCCTATGAGTTTTCTCCCGGGGTCGGTGGATAAAGTTGTTTTCCCTGTACCTGATAAACCAAAGAAAATGGCTGTTTTTCCATCCTTTCCTATATTGGCCGAACAATGCATGGGCATGACTCCCTTTTGGGGAAGTAAGAAATTCATTACTGAAAAGATAGATTTTTTAATTTCGCCGGAATAACCCGTACCACCGATTAGAACGATTTTCTTGCTAAAATTTATAAGGATAAAGCATTCAGAGTTTATTCCTCTTTGCCCTACTTTTGCCTTAAAACCTGGAGCAGAAATCACATTGAATTGGGGCATAAACCCCTCTAGCTCTTCTTTTTCTGGACGGATAAACATTTGATTGGCAAACAACGCCTGATAGGCGCACTCACATACTACTCTTATGGGAAGGGTATACTCCTTCAAGGCTCCCACAAAGCCATCAAAGACAAATAAATCCTTTTCTTTTAAATATTCCACAACTTCCCCATAAAGTTCATCAAAGACATCCTGGTCTATGGGGAAGTTTGTACTGCCCCAGTTGACCTTGTCTCCTGTAATATCATCTCTTACAATAAATCTATCCTTAGCGGATCTCCCAGTATATTTTCCTGTGTTGATCACCACACTACCTGTACTAGATAATTTCCCTTCTTCTCTTTTAATGACAAATTCTGTTAGGTTAGCTGCACTTATATTCCTGTGTAGATGTTTCACATCTTTTATGTCTAAATAATCTAAATTGATGTCCACTTTGCAACACCCCTTTTTTATATAATTATTGCTCTTTCACTATTATGTTTATTATTTCTTTACCTTGATTATACTTTTAGCCTAGAAATAAAAGGTATATAGCTAGTTGGTCTAATTTTTTTTGTTCTTGTCATTATTCATTATGCGCCATAGGTGAGTGCGACTAATTCCCAATTTTGAAGCTGCTAGGGTTTGATTCCCATTGCATTGGGTTAGGATTTTATAAATATGTTTCTTTTTTACTCCTTCTAAAGAATCCACATCCTCATGATTTTCTTGCCAGCTATAGGGGTTTCCTCCTGCTTGCTCATCAAATATTTCTCTTGTGGCTTCTTCTGTTATGATATCGTCGTTTAATACGACTAGTCGCTCAATAATATTTTCTAGTTCCCTTATATTCCCAGGCCAGTCATAACTCTCTAACAGTTCTAAAGCCTTTGGAGATACTTCCAGGAATTTATTATATTTCGTGGAAATTTTATCTACAAAATATTTACTCAGTCGTGTAACATCATTTTTTCTTTCCCTTAAAGTAGGTACCCGTAATTTTAAAATATTTAGGCGATAATAGAGATCTTCTCTAAAATTGCCCTTTTCAACTTCTTGCAAAAGGTTTTTATTGGTAGCTGCAATAATACGAATATCTATGGGAATGACCTTATTGGAACCTACAGGCCTGACTTCTCTTTCTTGCAGTACTCTCAAAAGCATAGCCTGTAATTCAATGGGTATTTCGGCAATTTCATCTAAAAATATGGTCCCTTTATGGGCTTCGATAAAAAGGCCTGTCTTTCCCACTTTTTTTGCTCCTGTAAAGGCGCCCTCTTCATACCCAAATAATTCACTTTCCAGTAGATTTTGAGGTATAGCCGCACAATTTACCGCTACAAAGGGGCCTTTGTTTCGCCTACTATCTAGATGTATGCTTTGAGCAAACATTTCCTTTCCTGTACCACTTTCACCTACAATAAGCACTGTGCTATCATTGGAGGCATATTTCTTGGCTTTTTCCTTTGCCTCAAACAGTGCCTTACTCTCTCCTATAATTTTTGAAAAACTATACTTGGCCACATGGCCCTTGGCCAAAAGCTTAGCTCTAATCCTTTGCTCATATTCTTGGATTTTTGTAATATCTTGGAAGGTGGCCACAGCCCCAAGGGTTTTTCCCCTTAAAACAATAGGTACTCTATTGATGAGAACTTGGGACTTTCCTATCTGGTATACCTCCCCCAGCTCTGGTGTATTGGTTTCCATAATCTTATCCAGTCGTGTATTGGGAATAATCTCTTCAATAGGTCTTCCTATAACCTCTACATCAGATATGCCAGCCATTTTCCCAGCTGCGGGATTAAAAGTAGTGATCTTTTTATGACTATCTATGGATACAACGGCTTCGTTAATATAATGTAATATGGCTTTAAATTCTTCGGTTTTTTTCTTTTCTTTACGGGTAACTTCGATAATCCTCCTGGCTTCCTGGATGCTTAAATCTATAGCCGTACTCCCCGTCTCCAAGGGAACGGTAGGTATGCCGTATTTTAGAGCCAGTTTTTCTGCAACTGCTCCCCCTAAAAGAGCATCAATCCTTTTGCCAGAATGGATGATCTGTTTAAGGTGCTTTTCTCCATCTTCCTCATGTTCAATAAGATAGGCATTAATATTGACATCTAAAATAGAATGCAACAATTGAACACCTTCTATAATATTTCTAAATCCAATAATACAAATATTTCTTCCATGTTTTCTTGCAACATATATGGCATGAAGAAGATCATAGGGGGAGACCTGTATCTCTATGACTGGTAAAGACCCCAAAGACTTTCGAATGATTTTAGCCGTGCCTCCCCTGGATATTATAGCCTCTACCCCTTCTTTCTCAGCCTGTGCAACGATCTCAAGAGACTGATCCAGTAGGGCTAGTTTCACTTCTACATCATGATGGTGACTGGCTATTTTTTTGGCTTCATGTTCTATTTTTGTATGGGGCGCAATGACTAAAATAGGCTTCACAATTTATTCTCCTTTGACAGGGTAATATTAGAACAGTCCTAGGATTTCTCCCTTTTCATTAATATCTATCTTTTCCGCCGAGGGTACTTTAGGCAAACCTGGCATGGTCATGATTTCTCCAGTGAGCACCACGATAAAACCTGCACCTGCTGAAATCCTTACATCCCCCACGGTGACTTTAAACCCCTGAGGTCTTCCTAGTTTATGAGGATCATCAGAAAGAGAATATTGGGTCTTGGCCATACATATGGGAAGCCCATCTAGATTTTGCTCTCCTAGTTCTCTGATAGCTTTTTCTGCTCTAGGCGTATATTCTACTCCTATTCCTCCATAAATCTCCTTGACAATGATATCAATCTTTGCTTTTATGGATAGGCTTTCATCATAAAGAACCTTAAAATCAGATTCTTTTGTATTGAGTATATCCACTAGCTTTTCAGCTAACTGAATTCCTCCCGGTCCACCTTTTTCCCAAACCTTACAAAGGGCAACCTCTACTCCTAATTCCTTACACCTTGACTCAACAATTTTAACTTCCTCTTGGGTATCCGTCAAGAAGGAATTAATTGCCACTACTACTGGCACACCAAACTTTCCGATGTTTTCAATCTGTTTTTCCAGATTATTCAAACCTCTTTTTAGGGTGTCCACATTTTCTTTATCTAAAACATCTTTCGCACTACCACCATGCATTTTTAACGCTCTTAGGGTTGCTACTAAGACAACAGCATTGGGTTTTAGCTCCCCATATCTGCATTTGATATTAAAGAATTTTTCTGCTCCTAAGTCAGCTCCAAAGCCCGCCTCTGTAATGACATAGTCGGAAAGTTTCAAGGCATATTGGGTTGCCATAATACTATTACAGCCGTGAGCAATATTGGCAAAGGGTCCTCCATGGATAAAGGCAGGTACATTTTCTAAGGTCTGTACTAAATTTGGTTTAATGGCATCTTTTAATAATAGGGTCATGGCTCCTTGAATTTTTAAGTCCCTAGCCCGTACCGGGTTGTTCTTTAAATCATAGGCAACAATAATCCTGCCTAGCCTTTCTTTTAAATCCATTAAATCCTTGGCCAAGCACAATATAGCCATTATTTCAGAAGCCACAGTGATTAAAAAGTTATCCTCCCGGGGCATTCCATTTGTTTTTCCTCCCAATCCTACAACAATTTGTCTCAGGGCTCGATCATTTACATCCATGGCCCTCTTCCACAATACCCTTCTGACGTCGATAGACAGTTCATTTCCTTGATGAATATGATTGTCAATGGCTGCCGATAGTAAATTGTTTGTGGCCGTAATGGCGTGCATATCCCCCGTGAAATGAAGATTGATATCTTCCATAGGTACCACTTGGGAATATCCTCCTCCCGCCGCCCCTCCTTTTATGCCAAATACTGGGCCTAAAGAAGGTTCTCTGAGGCAAATGCTTACCTTTTTCCCTATTTTATCCATAGCCTGTCCTAGTCCCACAGTTACTGTGGATTTCCCCTCTCCAGCGGCCGTGGGATTTATGGCTGTAACCAAAACCAGTTTTCCATCTTTATTTCCTTTAATTTTGTCCCATACTTCCGGAGATATTTTGGCTTTATATTTTCCGTAAAGTTCTAAATCTTCTTCCCCTAAACCCAATTGCTGGGCTATTTCAATAATTGGCTTCATCTTTGCCCCTTGGGCTATTTCAATATCGCTTTTCATAAATAACTCCCCCATTTTAATCAAGTGTAATAGATAAAAATAAATAGTAAGATCTAGTGAGTAACGCAGTTTTTGTTATTCTGAAACATAATGAAGAATCCAAGATCTAAGATCCTTCGTCGTAAACTCCTCAGGATGACACTCCTCTCTACTCTCCATTCTCTATCCTCTACCCATTTTTCTTCTTACTCTTCTCCAAAAATTTTTCTACTTCTATAATAAACCTTTTGTGGGTTCCCTCTCCTATTTTTTCTACCTCATCAAAGGCCTCTACATGAAAGGTCAGGGCTTTTCTATCTATCTCCATAAGCTTTGCTGTGGCCCATACTTTCATACCCACAGGGGTGGCTCCTAAATGTTTTACGTCTAGATGGGTGCCCACTGTTCCATAGCCCTCGGGTAAAAATTCATCTACTGCCTTCAAGGATGCATTTTCCATCAAGCCAATCATCATAGGCGTAGCAAAAACCTCTACTCCCCCACTCCCAAATTGTAAGGCTGTATCCTTATCCTCCACCACCATTTCTACTTTACCTTCCATTCCTTCTTTTACATTAAATTTCATCATTATCCCTCCCTAGTATTTTCCCACTGTATAAATATCAGTTAATCTATGTAAAAATGATAAACAAAAGGCCCTCCCTACAATTGCGCATAAAGAAAGTTGTGTTACTGATCAAAGGGAATAGATCTTTTCAGGATTCTTCACTAAGTTCAGAATTACAGGCAAACTTTCTCATTACGCCATCAAGGGACGACCTTTATCATCTTAATTATGCAGTTGCAAAGATTTCTTCGAATTCTTCTCGATCGATCTTTTCCTTTTCAAGCAATCTCTCAGCTACTTTATGAAGCTTGTTGATATTGTCTTGTAAAAGTTTTTGCGTATTTTGATAAGCCTCGTCAATAATACTTCTCATTTCCTTATCAATAGCGGCTGCTACTTCCTCGCTATAGTTTCTACTTCTAGCGAAATCCCTTCCTATGAAAACTTCATCTTGTTTGTTTCCAAAGGTCATAGGCCCTAGAGTTTCACTCATTCCATATTCTGTGATCATTTTTCGTGCAATAGCCGTTGCTCTTTCTAGGTCATTTTGGGCTCCTGTACTAATATCGTCCAGTACCAATTTCTCTGCTACTCGCCCGCCTAATAATCCCACAATTTCCTCTAGTAATTCCGAACGGGACATATAATATTTATCATCTTCAGGTAGGGACAGGGTATATCCTCCTGCCATCCCCCGAGGGATGATGGAAATCTCATGTACTGGATCGGCGTGGGGTAATAGCTTCATGACCACGGCATGACCAGCTTCGTGATAAGCGGTTAGCTTTTTGTCTTGATCACTAATTACCCTACTTTTCTTTTCAGGTCCTGCAATAACTCTAGTTACTGCATCTTCTAGTTCTCTAACACCAATAGTTTTTTTACTCCTACGGGCTGCTAATAAGGCCGCTTCATTGAGCACGTTTTCCAAATCAGCACCTGTAAAACCAGGGGTCCCTCTAGCTATGTTTCTGAGTTCTACTTCTGGCTCAAGGGGTTTGCCCTTAGCATGTACTTCCAGTATTTCTTCTCTCCCCTTTACATCCGGTCTTCCTACGGGAATTTGTCTATCAAAACGTCCCGGTCTTAGAAGAGCTGGGTCTAATATATCGGGTCTATTGGTAGCGGCAACAATGATGATTCCTTCATTAACCCCAAAGCCATCCATTTCAACAAGTAGTTGATTAAGGGTTTGTTCTCTTTCATCATGGCCTCCTCCAAGACCTGCACCTCTTTGTCTACCTACAGCATCTATTTCATCTATAAAAACAATACAAGGTGAGTTTTTCTTTGCATTTTCAAATAAATCCCTTACCCTAGATGCACCTACTCCTACAAACATTTCTACGAAGTCAGATCCACTTATGCTGAAGAAGGGTACTCCCGCTTCTCCCGCTACTGCCCTTGCCAATAATGTTTTTCCTGTACCAGGAGGTCCTACTAGTAATACCCCTTTAGGGATTCTGGCTCCTAATTCTAGAAATCTTCTAGGAGATTTAAGAAATTCAACAATTTCTTCTAATTCTTCTTTTTCTTCATCCGCTCCTGCTACATCACCAAAGGTGACCTTTCGCTTATCATCGGTATGAAGTTTTGCCTTGCTTTTCCCAAAGGACATAACTCTATTGCCGCCACCTTGGGATTGCTGGGTAAAGATAAAGAAAAATACGACAACTAATAGCACTAAAAATAAAGAAGGAAGTATAGAAGCCCACCACGGACTTTGCGCCGGTGCCTCTACTTCAGTTTGCTGAATTGTTCCAGCCTTTATCGCTTCATGTACCTCCGGCAATTGAATGAAAATCGCCTGGGGAGGAATGACTCCTTCAAATTGTGTACCATTGGTTAGTTTTCCCTCCACCGAATACTGGTCGATGGTCATTTCCTTTACGTTTCCAGCCTGTATATTCTTTAAAACTTCATCATATCGTAGGGTTTTGATGTCTGCTGCTTTGGTTCCAAATAATTGAACCATGGCTACTATGATTATTAGTATGATTAAGTAAAAACTAATCATACGAAAAAACTTTTTCAAATACTAACACTCCCCTCACTTCTCCTATTTTATACTAAGTCATTTTAGCATAAATTGATGTGTAATACAATTTTGCCTCTTTTAGGAAGGAATTGAGCTTTTATTGATAGATCTCTTCCTTTAGTACTCCAATATAGGGTAGATTTCTATATTTCTCTGCAAAATCCAAACCATATCCCACTACAAATTCATCAGGAACTTGAAATCCTATATAGTCGATATCTACTTTGGCTATTCTTCTTGCTGGTTTTTCCAATAAGCTACATACTTTTATACTTTTTACCCCTCTATTTTTAAATAATTTTATTAAATAGCTCAGGGTCAATCCACTATCCACAATATCTTCTACAATTAAAAGGTCTTTATTTTCAATACTGGAACTTAAATCCTTGAGTATTCTTACCTCCCCCGAGGATTGAGTGGAATTTCCATAACTTGTTACATCCATAAAATCCATTTCCAAGGGGATGGTAATATTTTGTGCCAAATCGGCCATAAATAATACTGCACCTTTTAACACACAGATTAAAAGTAAATTTCTCCCCTTATAATCTTTGGATATTTCCTGTCCTAACTCCTTAATACGTTTTTGAAGGGTTGTTGCGTCAATCAATACACCTTTTACATCATTTTCCATGTTGTTCCTCCCTGATTTTAAAATATTCAATTACTAATATATTTTTTGTAGTTTGATCTACAATATATCTTCTATCTACTCTATGGCCAACAATCCATAGTATTTCCTGATTGACTACAACTATGGGAATACTATCTCTTTGGTCTCTAGGTATTTTCAGATCGATGAAATACTCCTTTAGCTTTTTAGATCCCCGTAAACCAATGGGAAAAAATTTGTCTCCCGGTCTTCGATTTCGGATTATCGGAGTTGCTTGTAACTTATCCATATCAAAATATTTTTTATAGGATGTATCTTTTATTATACCAACTTCTTCTCTTTTCACAAAATAGCTTTTGAAGGTCTTATTCACTTCTTCTATGGGGATTTCTGTGTTTATTGGAAGAGAATATTCAAAATCTTTTACTTGATTTTTTTTCCTCCTCAATAGCATTATTTTTTCATATTGCCTTTTAGCGATGATCTCTCCAGGTAAATCTAAAGTCCATGTAGTATTTTCATCATTTTCTAGCATTTTCACAATCATTTGTATATGGGTAAATTCTATTTCCTTCAAATCATTTTTTACCCATTTTATCCCTCTTCTCAACATCTGTTTTTTGATAAAAGGAGATAATCCTTCAAACCAATCGGTAGAAAAAGCCACTCCATCCTGAACAAATTCTCTATGCCCATTCCAGAGCTCCTCTACTGCATGATCTACAAAGTCTTGTTGTTCTCCTATTATTTCCCCAAGATGATTAAGATTTTCCCTAAAATTGGAGTTAAATTTTTCTAGATAGGGGATAACCTCAAGGCGTAGTTTGTTTCTGAGGTAAATAGGTTGTAAATTACTTTGATCTATGCAGGGGGATAGATGATGGACCCCACAATATTCTTCAATTTCTTTCCTAGTGATAGCCAATAAAGGTCTAATGACGCCGTCCTCTCTATGGGGAGGTATCCCTTTTAATCCCTCAGGACCTGTACCCCTCAATATACGCATGAGGATGGTTTCTGCATTATCATCTCTATGCTGTCCCAGGGCGATTTTCTGTAGATTGTACTGCTTTTTTAATTCAAAATATTTTTCATATCTTGCCTCTCGTCCGGCTTCCTCTATAGAAACTCCTTTTTGCTGGCTCAAGCCTTCTATATCTATTTTATAGGCGAAGCAAGGAATGTCCCATTGCAGGCATAGATCGAGAACATATTTCTCGTCTTTATCAGCCTGTTTTCCTCTGAGTTGATGATTAATATGTACAGCCATTACCTGTAATGAATATTCTTTTTGTATAGATTTTAATATATGTAATAGGCAAATGGAATCTGGCCCCCCTGAAACCCCTACGAGGATACCATCTCCTCTATTCAGCATTTTATGTTTATTGATATATTCTACAACCTTATTTCTCATTTTTCCCAACCTTTTTTCCTTTATCTCTTATGCCTATATTATCCTATTCTATATTTTTTAGTATACTCCATCAAGACCTTTGTTAAAAATAAACATAAATTAAGTCATCTATAGCACTATAGATGACTTAATTTATTACTTATTTTTCCAAATCTTAGCTACTAAAATAGTAATATCATCTTTGAGAATGTTTTTACTTTCTTTTCTAGCCTGTTCAAAAAGGCAATGGGCAATTCTTTGAGGATTTCTGCTTTTGATTTTTATTAATTGCTCTCGCACCCATTTTTCCTTATCCTCCACAAAGGGATTGGCGTCCAACAATCCATCGGAAGCCATGATGATAAAATCACCATCCTCTAGCTGTCTTCTACTGACTTCAATGTTTACCTCATCTAAAATACCTACAGGTAGGGAGTTAGATGCAATCATTTCTACTTTTTCTCCCCTTTTGATGAAGGTAGATACTGCACCGATTTTAATAAACTCAGTCTGGGCAGTATATTGGTCAATAATAGACAAATCAATGGTAGAGAACATTTCATCATTGGAGCGGAGCATCAATATGGAGTTAATAGTCTTCAGGGCGATTTCCCTGTTAAAACCAGCCTCCAAAAAATGTTCCAGTAAATTGATGGTTGTCCTACTTTCCCGTGACGCCCTTTTGCCACTGCCCATGCCATCACTCAGGGCCAGCATATATTTCCCATCATGAAGTGGGATATTGGAATAGCTGTCCCCCGACACCTCCTGAGCATCTTTGGAGCTATGTACTATTCCGGTAGTTACTACAAAATTTGTAGCTTCCTTAAAGGAAACCTTGCATTTATTTTTTAATCCATTCCCCTTACATAGGTGTTGTTCCATAATCATTTCTTTTCCTAAGACTTTAGAAATGATTTCCCCCATTGTTTTATCGCAATATCCTTTTCCTTGACAGGGTTTTCCATAAAGGGTTACTTTATATTTTCCCTGACCGTCTTGTAGTACCATAACATCTTGGATAGGGATTTCTTTTTTATCAAAGGCAATGAGAATCTCTTCCTCTTCTTCTTTTCTAAAGACAATATCTGTCCTCATGTCATTGCTTAGATCCTGTATGACCTCTGAAATACCCTGTAATTGTTGAGATACTAAGTTTTTACTTTCCATCACCTGTTTTTCCCAATATTGGTTGGATTTATAAATTTCGTAAAGATAAGACATTACTTTTGTTATTCTCTCAGGTTGCAGGCATTTATTGGACAAACTTTTCGGAATATCCTCTTGCTTTATGGTACTGCATTTTTCTATCTTATTTAATAATAAAAACATGCTTTGATAGGTATTATAGAAATCCAACTTCCAGCACTTGGAATAATAGCTGCATTGGTTACATACTTCTTTGGACACCCGATTAAATACATCATTGATATCCTTTTGATAGAGCAGGGGATCACTGGCTACAGATTGTTCAAAGCTTTTTCCGATCTGTTCAAAAACCTTAGAATAATCCCTCAGCCGTTCAATAGTGACTTCTCTCACCCGTTCTCCATACATTTTCTCCCTCTCTAAGCGATAATCCCCTATGCCTTTAAAGGAAGAGATTCTTTCTTCTATTCCTCTAGGCGCTAACAATAATAAGATAATGGCGATGAGAATCTCCTGTATATGAATAAAGACTTCTGTGGAGCCATTTAGATAAAAGGTTAAGGCCGCATTGCCCAACACAAAGCCCAAAGCAACAGGGATTTTCCCCAAATCTTTAAAGACCCCTGCCATAAGACCCGAAAAGGCATATACTCCGATAATCACCGGGGATACTATATGATCCAGGCTGGTGACCACCCCGACGACAATACCGATAATGGCTCCTGCCCCCGAACCAAGGTGTCGAGCAAAGAGCATGATCGCTGTTATACCCAAAACATTCTTAATAGAATATCCATAAATACTTAGCTCGCTCATGCCCAATAAAGTCAAGGAAATTAAAATAGCACTACAGATCAATTCTTCATTAGAAACAATTTTGCGTTTAACTTGTCCCGTAATTAATGGCAGAGCAGAAGAATAAATAAAAAGCAAAATATAGGTAATAAAACTTTCAAAAACCAGTAATAAAAAATCATAAAGGTAGTTTCCTGCTATCCATTGAAAGACCAACCCTACTGAAAACACACAGAGACTACTTAAAAGGCCTATCTTCCATGTTTTTGTAGATGCCTTGACTCTTTTTCCCATTACCCAATAGGTAAGAGCTAAAGTAATCACTGCCCTTATGATATACAATGTGCTTTGCACGGTGAATAATCCTACCAGTAAACCTATTACTGTCCAGGTTTTTTTCCTCCGCGTAGCCATGATATAGGAAAAAAATGCAAATCCAAAGGGAGATAGGTCGTACATGATAATACTTCGTGCTAGGAAAAAACCTATAAATACCAATAAAAGATCCTGAAGGGCAGCATCAAATTGAAACTTTGTTTTTTGTTTATTTTTAACCTTTGATTGATTAAGTCCGCTATGCACCCTTTCATAAGGTTTTAACGCTTCTAATTTATATGACATTCATTCAACCCCCAAACTTTTTCCTTTCCATGCCATTATAACAGGGCTAAACTAAAATATTTGTCAGGATGGGTGGAATGAATTTCCATGAAAATTTGACAAATCATTAAGGGTTTTTGACAAAATGGCCTTGTTTTGGACAATTTGAAAACTGTTTTAGGGTAATTCTCTCCTGCTAAATGTAGTTTTTAGGGAGTATTATGTAGAAAAGCCTAGGAGAATAATTTTTTGCAATAAAAAAAGCAGCCAAGCTGCTCAGTCCGATAGTAAAGTCTCTTAAATAAAATATATTTTTATTTCGCTATTTTTCCCATGGTTTCATTGGCTAAAGGATTTAACAATTCCAAAAAAATAAAAAATGGTGGTCGCAATAGGGCTCGAACCTATGACCCCCTGCTTGTAAGGCAGGTGCTCTCCCAGCTGAGCTATGCGACCACAAATATTAAAATGGTGACCCCTAGGGGACTCGAACCCCTGTTACCGCCGTGAAAGGGCGGTGTCTTAACCGCTTGACCAAGGGGCCAGCAATATGGTAGCGGCGAACGGATTTGAACCGCTGACACTACGGGTATGAACCGTATGCTCTAGCCAACTGAGCTACGCCGCCATATTATTTGGTTGCGGGAGCCGGATTTGAACCGACGACCTCCGGGTTATGAGCCCGACGAGCTACCTGACTGCTCCATCCCGCGATGATATTGTATGGTGCCGAGGACCGGAATCGAACCGGTACGATCTTTGGGATCGCAGGATTTTAAGTCCTGTGCGTCTGCCAGTTCCGCCACCCCGGCTAATCTGTTTTGAAAGCTGTCTTGTTGAAGACAAAACTCATTATATAACATACTCCATACTCCGTCAATAGCTTTTTTCATTATTTTTTAAAAATCTTTTATCCATTTTATTCCTCAGGAGCTTTGCAAGCTTTTATCTCTGTTTTTTACTCCAGCTACTGATGCTAAACTATTGATTGTCATATAAAAGTTTTATTTGATTAATTATATTGGCCTTATTGCTATCAAAGATCTTTTTTCTATGAGCGTTCAACCCCGATGGGTGGGGAAATCCTCTAATAATTTTTCTATTTATCGTAGTATTTAATCGAAAAATCTCATCTAAGAATGTCTCAACAGCTTTTCCAAGAGGGATAATTATTTTAAGATTAGGTAATTGCTCTATTTCATATTGTATAGAATTGCTAGCAATTCTATACAAAAATGAGTTTTTTAATAAACTCGGTGTATATCCATTATAATTTTTTAATTCTTTTCCTATAAAAACGGGATATCTGATTAATGAGGTTGTATGAAGCTTTTTAAATTTTAAATCAAAGATTTCAGATGCCTTATTAACCTTCAAAAAATAATTTATATTTAATTGATCAAACATAGTAATCAAATTTTGCCTTGAACTTCCGAATAATCTAGACTCACTTTTACAATTTTCAAGAATATCATCATCATTACTATTCTCTAGACTTTTAACAATAGAAAACGATTTATACATTTGCTGAAACCCTGGACAAATTCCAATGATTATGATGGATGCTTGAGTATTTATAACTTCATTATGTGCAGAATAATAAATCGAAATATTATTCTCTCGATTTACTATTAAATGATCATCTAAAATATACTTTTTTTCGGCTTGTAAATCTAAATTTAAAATATGTGGTTTATAATCTTTAAACAAATTATTTGCATTTATCATCATTATCTCCTTTCTCCCTGTTTTACTTGAGCTACAAATCATTTCGATAAATCCATTCTTATTTATTTTGAAAGGATTTCAATCAAGGTATTATCAAAACTTAAAACACGAGGTCTAGTAGTTCATATACCATTCCCTCTAGATTATCACTTTCACTGATCATGATACTCTCTATGGCAAAGACCTCCATAATGCATTTTAATATGACAATGCCCGCAATAATGATATCGGCTCTTTTGGGTTGCAAGCCTTTTATTTTTTTTCTTTCTTCTATATTCAATGGAATAAGTTGTTGTAAAATCCCTGCAATTTCTTTGAAGGAAAGGGTGCTTTGATGTATTTTCCGCCAATCATAGTATTCCATTTGTTGTTTCATAGCGGATAGGGTGGTGATGGTGCCGGCAATACCCACTATTTTTGCATCCTCCATTAGGGATAATTTTTCTTTTAAGGGAAGAAGTTGCTCTTTGATATTTTTCTCCAAATCCTTTAATTCTACAGCACTTATGGGATCGTGGGCAATGAACTTTTCTGTCATTCTCAAGGCACCTATATTGATGCTGGTTAAACTTTCTATGCCCTCTTTCTTGCTGCCCAGAATAAATTCTGTACTTCCCCCGCCAATATCTATAACCAGTAGTCTTTCTGTATCTATCTCACCCATTACTCCCTTGAACCCTATTTCCGCTTCTCTTTCTCCGGAAAGCAGTTGGATTTCTAGGCTTAATTCTTTTTCTACCTTATGGATAAACTCCTCTCTATTTGATGCATCTCTAAGGGCACTAGTGGCAAAGGCCACTATCTTTTCTATCTTCTGTTTATGTGCTATGCCCACAAATTTTTTTAGGGCGGCAAAGTTTCTTTCTATGGTTTCCCCACTAAGATATCCATTTTTATCTATTCCTTGTCCCATACGGGTGGTTTCTAGTGTTTTTTCCCGATCTACAATCTGTCCATTGTTTATTGTGGCTATCATTAGCCTCATGGAATTGGTGCCTATATCAATTATAGCTACTTTTTTCATCTTCTTCTCCTTTTGCTTGCTTTTAACATGGTAGCAGTCATCGCCACTTCAGTGAAATAGAAACTTTTGGTTCCTGGCAAGCAAAATAGACTTTTCTATTTCACAATAAAAGCATTCCCTAAATAAGGAATGCTCATATCTTTTATATGAATATAAATAATAATTTCGGTAATTAAAACTGACCTTTTTTGTAACTGCCCCCTCTTTTAGAATCAAAGCTTTTCTTTAGTGATTGTTGTCGCTCATCACTTTCTTTGATGAACTTTGATAATTGGTCTTCAAAATTCAACCCCTTGGTTTGAGGTTGATCAGTTCCACTCCATTGATAGGGATTTCTCTTACTTTTTTTAGGTTGTGCCTGTTTAATGGACAAACTAATTTTGCCATCTTTATCAATAGACAATACCTTCACTTTCACCTTATCTTGTACCTTCAGGTGGTTGTTGATATCCTTTACATAGCTATCGGAAATCTCTGAAATATGAACCAAGCCTGTCTTACCTTTTTCCAGCTGAACAAAGGCACCGAAATTTGTAATTCCAGTAACAATACCTTCAATAACTTTTCCAACCTCTACCGGCATAGCGTAGAAATTCCTCCTTAAATAAATTTAATAAATCAAAGGGACAGCATTAAGCGTCTTTAACCTTCTCATATTATACTGTAATCCCCTCAATAGGTCAATAATCATCATTTTTTATTTTCCTGCGTGTCCTTTTCTACTTCTATGTACACCTTTTCGTTGGGATATACCAATCCGAAATATTTTCTGGCCATGATTTCTATATGTTTATCTGATTTTGATTGTTCTATCTCTTCTGCCAATTGTTGATAGTATTTTTGGGCTTTTTCTACCTCTATGCTAAGTTGCTCCTTTTCTTTAGCCAAGTTTTGATATCGTATTTCTAAATGGATGTATTGGTATAAAAAATAACCGAATATAATGAGCAGCAAAAATATGGTTCTTCTTCTAGATCTTTTTTTCTTTTTTCTTTGATATCTTTTTACTAAATCTTCTCTGTTCCTAGAGTCCATATTTCATCATCCTAAATTTTAGTACTTGTCTACCTTTATAGTATTCTATACAGAATAGGGCTTATCCTTTTTATCTTACCCTATTTTTTTCTGCCTAAATATCCCTTATATTTATTATACTGTTTTGTGACGATTTTAGGAATATTGAAATACTTTTTTATTTTTGCTCCCCCTCTTCTTATTTTGTTATTTACCCTCATCACAGGCAGGTACAGTGCCTTTTTTATCCATTTGCAGGGAATGATGAGGATCATGATGATGATTTTAAGTATTCTGATGAAGATTTCAATGATTAATTGAATGATTTTTCTTATCCAAGGACTCAGTAGCCAGAAGTATAATAGCCATCCTGTAGCAAAGCCTAACAATGTATATACTCTAACAATGCCATTGTTACTGTAAAATAAAACTCCCAATACAATAATTACGGATACCATCCAAAATAAAATATCTTTTATCCCTCTACCCTTAGTTTTCTTATTTCCTCCATTTAAAAGCATGTCGATTAGATCGTATACTATTCCAATAATTAGTCCTCCGTAAAGGGTAAATAAAAATACATAAATTTGAACACGTATATTTTCTTCCATAATGACCCCCCATTCATAACCACTCTACTCTTATACTATGAGAGGATAGAAAGTTTTTAGAAGTATCAATGATAAAAAAGAAAGCACACTTGATCATAAGTAGCTTTCTTAAAATCATAGGAAGCTTTAACGGAACATTTTTCCCAGGAAGCTGCCTCCCTTACTTCGTATATCCACATTTTCACTATAGGCAAAGGAAACGATTTTTCCTGTAATATTCAAATTGGATTTCTCTACGTTTAAGTTATTGATGTGAAGGTCTTCTCCATGAATAGTAAGTAAACCCATTTCGGTTTCTAATATCACAGTATCTTCATTAAAACTATGTACATCTTTTATCCCTTGTAGATTTAATATTTTACGATCTAGTAATTCAACTTTGTGACCCATTATTCTGGTAGATATCTTATCATCCATATTTCTTTTCCTCCCCTTTTTTTATCTTGTACCATATATATGTGGACTAGACCTATTTTATGCCTTGGGCAAAACAAAAAGAACCATCTCTGGCTCTTTCTGTTTTATGATTTTAATCCCATAGTTTTACTAGAGAAACATCTTTAAAATAATGTTGGATGATCTCAGTTGCATTCTTTCCATTCTTAGCCATGGCATAGGCGCCCCATTGGGACATTCCTACTCCATGTCCATAACCCTTTCCACTAAAAACAACTTTATCCCCTACTCTTTTAATATCTGTTAGGAAAGTTGACTTTAACTTTGTGCTACCCAGAGCAATACGAAGTTCAGGAGCAGAGACAGTAATTCCATCTATAGCTAGGTTGAGCGCTCTACCCGATGGGCCCCGCTGGTTGACCTTTATATCATTCAGTCCATTTATGTCATTGCCCATTTTTTTAGCAGCCTGTATGATTTCTTGTTTTGAAAATTCTGCAGTCCATTGGGCATCTTCCTTGGGCGCCTCTGGAGAATCAGGAGAATCCACTACCTGAATATAGGGTGGTTCTGCCTCCTTATAACTTAATCCTTCTTTAGCTGTAGCCGTTTTCCCACCTGCGTGGGCGTGGAACCATGCCTTAACATACTGTCCACCGTGGGAAAGAACCATTCCCGTCGTTTCTTGTACCGCCTTTTTTATCCTTTCATTCACGGCTGCTCTATTCCATGCTTGGGCTTCCTCAATATCTGTAGAAACATCAGCCCCCTCATATTTGGATGTTTTCGTGACTAAAAACTCCATAACAAAGGTACGGGCCAATATGGCTTGGGCCTTTAAGGCTTCCTCTGGCCAGTCATTTTTCATCTCGCCTCCCAATACCTCCGCTACATACTCCTCGATATCAATTTCCTTTTTTGCTCCTTCATCCACCACATATACCACTAAATTACGATCATTTCTTAGTTGCTCAGGTATAGGGGGTTTTTTCACCGGTGTTTCTTTCTGCTGTTTTTGAGGAGTCTCTCTATTTTCTCCAATTCTTCTTTCTTGACGAGCACATCCTGATAAAAGAGTAAATAAAAATAGGATAAGCATAAATATGGTCAATGCTTTGTGTTTTTTATTCATAAACTTCCCTCCTTGTATTCCTTAGTATTTGATAAATGCTCAAATATTAAAAAGGAAAATTCTTCAAGGAAGAAAGTTTTTTTAAAAGATTTAAATATGTTATACCCTTTTCTATCAAGACTGCTTAGGTTATCTGAAGAATCCAGGGTTTAAAATTCTTAGTTGAGGCACAGGACGATGAGAACAGACTTTTTTAAGGCTCTTGAGAAAAATAAGCAATATTTCATCAATCTAAATTTCTATATAATTCTTTGGATTGATCCTTTAAAACATGTTCTGGAGTGTCCAGGATTTCTACTTTATAAGGGTTGTTGCCCAAGGTAACGGTTAAAATATCCCCTGCCTTTACCTCTGTACTGGCCTTGGCTACTTTATCGTTGACCATGATTCGCCCGGAGTTACAAGCCTCCTTAGCTATGGTTCTTCTCTTGATCAGTCTAGAATTTTTTAAATATTTATCTAATCTCATTGTTATTCCCCTTTCCTTAGTGTATCTAATAAAAATATTCATCGTGTATATACTTTTATTATATACCAATGACAGGAGTTCACAAGAAAAGAAAGAATATAAAATTTTTATTGAATAATTTACTTTATGACAGAATTTGAACTTAAATATAATAAAATTGACAACAAAACCAGCAGGAGAAAATTAGTTTTCCTCTACTGGTTTTCCCTATTTTTATCCTCTTGCCCATCGTGCCGGATACCACTTTTGAAACCATGCTGTAAAAATGCCCATCAGTGCAAGCAAGATGGAATTGATTAGACCTATGTAGGGAGAAAAGCTGGTGCCCATCAGAATATAAGTCCAAATCGACGTGGCAAGATATAGCGCACCCCACGTGGCGGTCAATATTCGGTTTGTAGTGATAAAAAGTGGATTTGCAAAGGCTCTTTCTTCACCATATTTTGCTGCACTGTAATGAGCGGTAAGTGGTATTTGGGTAAATGCACCGATGGTCCATATTAGTCCAAATATGAAATAACTGCCGGTAATAATAAGCCTTGTATCCGCACCAAATAAGACCCCCAACGAAAGCCCCACCACAATCGGGACACTGATTTGCTCAAACACCACAGGTCGGAACACAATCCATAGCAACGGGACAATGGTTGCCACGACAATGCCTACTACACCGCCGATGGTGGAATCTATCGCTATGGCGGTCCAAATGACAATCCATGGCACGAGAAGGACCAGCATATTGGTCTTGCGCAGAGGAGCTGTACCAGATGGTTTCGGAGGAGCTGATGTACAAAACAATTCCTCCCACTTTAGCATCAAACTAAAATCCCCTAGAACTTTATAACGCCGTTGAAACAGTGCATCCTGCCCAGAAATTTCATTGCGGGAGATAGAACGCCAAACCGAATAAGGCGTTTCAATTCTTGTAGTATATGGCCTGAAACTGCCTGTTATCACTTTAGACCCTTGCTTTGTCAACAAAATTTGATAGGTTTTATTAATGTCGGTATAATGAAACTCCAATACACGCTCCATACCATCTGGTCTATATAAGGCTGCCATCTGTTCTGTAAAGCTAAGGCTTTCATCTATCAGTACATTCCCGTCCTTGCTCTTGATAATGCCCCAGGAAGCATCTGCCATTTTTTCAAACATATCCTGTGGATATAATGGCTCCGCAAGCTCTGCTTGAGTTTCCGACCGGATTTTTCCATAGACGTACTCAGCCCCTGCACGACGGACAATTTCTAGATATGCATCTGTACTACTTTTTAGTTCTGGTACACGGAACAGCTCTCCCTGTCCACAAAAGATTGTCGTATAGTTACTCTTTCCACAAAAATGGTCAAACATGGAAATAATAGAATCATAATTACCCTTTGATGCCCAAAAACCGCAAGTTGAAATAACAAGGTGCTTTTGACACGTTAAGTCATAGCGTAGCGAATGCCCTCCGCTTTCTGTGCCTTCTGCCATAAACGGCAGATTCAAGGGAAGCTGCCGATCAATAAGGTTTTTTAAGCCACCAGGAACACTAAAATAATACAGCGGAAAAGACCAAATAATCACATCTGCAGTGATTATTTTTGCAAGAATTTCATCCATGCCGTCATTTATGATGCACTTTCCTGGTGTTTTATTCCAACAAGCAAAGCACCCCAAACAGCCTTTTACGTTAGCATTTGTTACATCAACAATCTCCGCGTCAGTCCATTTAGTTCCCTTCAAAAATGCACGGGTAAGGCGCATGGTATTGCTGTGTCCACTTTTAGGAGACCCGTTTAAAACCAAGACTTTCATCCTCTCAGCTCCTCTTCTAATATGGCAATGGCTTTGTCTGTCCAGCTCAATCCAGCATCAAAAAACGCTTCTCCATAAAGCACTACTATTTCCCAGTATTTTGATTTCTTCTCATCACTGACAATCGCTCCATAATCAGAGATGGCATCATAAGCGACGCGCAATCCTTCACTGCTTTCAAGGCACTTTTGTCTGTATCTACGAAGCATTTCCAAAGATTGTTGTATACTCGTTTCCCCGGCAAAGAATACACGCATTAGAAATGCACTTCTAACATGCATTGCATCCACAATATCTGATTCTGGTGAGGATAGCCACTTAACAAGTTCTTCTTTTCCATCCTCTGTGATTGTATATACTCTCTTATTTGGTTTTTCACTCTGAATAACGCGTTGGCTGGTCAACCAGCCGTGGCGTTCCATAGCATCCAATTCCCGGTAAATCTGACTGGTCTTTGCCTGCCAAAAAAATGAAAGAGAGGCCTTAAACGCTTTATCCAATTCATATCCTGTCATAGAACCATAATTCAATAGCCCCAGTAAACCGTGCTTGAGCGACATATAAACACCTCCATAATTATATATTCAACTTGTTGAATATATAATTATTTTAATATTAAGTCAAGGCCAAATTGTTTAAGCAGGAGTTTCTTACTAAATATTCCATTTTCGGGTTACCCAACTCTTGGCAGAGAACAAAAAAACCGTAGGACTTAAAAATCCTACGGTAAATCTCAAAAATCAAAATATTCTTATTGATGCGGAACATTTTAGTATACTGTTTTGTTCTCTGTAAAATCTATGCATTTAAGTCTTTATATATTCCTGTCACTAAATAAATAACTGCTTCACAGATATTGGTGGTATGATCAGCTACTCTTTCTAGATAGCGTGCAACAAATAAAAAATGAGTGGCTTGGGTAATCTTGCTGGGATCCTCCATCATATAAACTAATAATTCCCTATAGATTTGTTTGAATAAATGATCAATCTCATCGTCCTTCTCAGCTACTTCCTTGGCAAACTCTGCATTTTCCTTTACATAGGAATCAATAGAATCTTTCATCATTAATTTGGCCAGCTCTGCCATGCGTGGAATATCAATTAAAGGCTTAATATAGCTTTCCTCTGAAAGCTGAAGAGTAATTTTAGAAATATCTACAGCATGATCGGCAATCCGTTCTAAATCTGTTATGATTTTTAAAGAAGCAGTAATCAAACGCAAATCCTTAGCCAAGGGACGCTGCCTAGCAATAAGTTGAATGCAAAAATCCTGTATCTCTAATTCTTTTTCATCAATTCCATCATCCTTTTTTATCACTTTTTGGGCTAGGGAAATATCTTTATTTTTTAAAGCCTCAATAGATTGCTGTAGCATTTCTTCTACCATAGAGCTCATTAATAGTATTCTTTCATGTAATTGGGTCAATTCCCGTTCAAAATTTATACGAGCAGTCATCTTTTCTCCCTCCTTTAACCAAATCTTCCTGTAATATAATCTTCTGTTCTTTTATCCTTGGGATTGGTAAAAATTTGCGAAGTTATTCCGTGTTCTACAATTTCTCCATTTAAGAAAAAGGCTGTATTGTCAGAAATCCTCCCTGCTTGACTCATAGAATGGGTAACAATAACAATGGTATAATTCTTCCTAAGCTCTTCCATTAGTTCTTCTATTTTCGCTGTAGCTATGGGATCTAGGGCTGAGGTAGGTTCATCCATTAGGATAATCTCGGGTTCTACGGCAATAGCCCTAGCAATGCATAACCTCTGTTGTTGCCCCCCTGATAACCCTAAAGCATTCTTATGAAGACGGTCCTTTACTTCCTCCCATAGGGCGGCTTTTTTCAAACTGCTTTCTACAATTTCGTCTAAGATATTTTTCTTTTTTATTCCATGACAGCGGGGACCATAGGCAACATTATCATAGATACTCATGGGAAAGGGGTTAGGTTTTTGAAAAACCATGCCTACATTTTTTCTGAGCTTGATGACATCTATATCTTTATAAATGTCTATATCATCAATTTTAACTTCCCCAGTGATTTTTACATTTTCCACCAGATCATTCATTCTATTGAGCACTTTTAAAAAAGTGGATTTTCCACAGCCCGAGGGTCCAATACAAGCGGTTATTTTTCCCTCTTCCATTTCAATATGAATATTTTTAAGGGCTTGAAATTCTCCATAATATAAATCTAAATTTTTTACTCGTATTTTTGCATTCTTCATCTGCTCTCACCTCTTTTTATGATAGATTCTTTCTGGATTTACTGAGCAATTTTCCTATTCTATTGGCAACGATATTGATCATCAGAATAATGACCACCAATACGGTAGCCGTGGCATAGGCCTTATCAAAGTCAATTAATTCCCCTGCCAAAAGATACATATGCACCGATAAAGTACGACCAGATTGAAAAATGGTCTGGGGAATTTCAGGAACCATGCCCGCTGTTAAATATACAGCCGCTGTTTCCCCCACAATTCTACCGATGTTCAAAATAACTGCTGTTAAAATACCCAGCATGGCGGAGGGAATAACCACCTTTACAATTGTCCTCAATTTTGATGCTCCCAAAGCCAAGCTCCCTTCTCTATATCCTATAGGCACAGCAAGCAAGGCCTCTTCTGTGGTTCGAATGACGGTGGGCAACACCATAATGCTTAGGGTAATGGCTCCTGACACCAAGGAAAAGGATAGACCAAAAACAGAGGAGAAAAAGATCATGCCAAATAATCCATAAATAATGGAGGGAATACCTGCTAAGCTTTCCGTAGCAAAGCGAATAAGCTTAACAATTTTCCCAGGCTTTGCATATTCTACGAGATATATGGCCGCAAATACTCCTATGGGTGTGGAAATAAATAGAGATAAAAGAACCATATATACCGTAGTCACAATCATAGGAAACAATGCATGCTCTACTTCATTAGGATAGCTGGTTAAAAATTCCCAGCTCAACGCCCCCAGTCCATTGATTAAAATATAAAATAATATTCCCACAGATATCCCCAAGGTAATCATGGTAGATATCTTTATGATGATTTCTAACATCCTATCTTTATATCTTTGACCATTCATTTTATTCACCTGCCCTACGAATAAATGCAGTAAGGATAAAATTCAGAAGCATAATGAAAATAAAGAGAATTACCCCTGTTGCAAATAGGGCTTCTTCCTGTAATCCATAGGCATATTTCATTTCTAAAGCAATATTGGCAGTTAAGGTTCGAATGGGGTCAGTGATCTTTTGGGGCACAAGGGGGGAATTCCCAGAAACCAAAATTACCGCCATAGTTTCTCCAATGGCCCTTCCCACTCCCAAAATCACTGCAGCCAGAATTCCTGACTTAGCCGCTGGCACAATCACTTTAAAAATAGTCTGTATGGTTGTTGCCCCCATGGCTAAAGAACCCTCTTTGTATTCCTTGGGCACTGCCCTTATAGAAGATACCGAAATATTAATAATGGTTGGCAAAATCATAATCCCCAATATCATACTGGTGGCTAACAAACTATTTCCTGCCCCTCCAAAGACATCACTAACCCAAGGAACAATGACCACCAACCCGAAAAAGCCATAAACCACCGAGGGAATGCCTGCCAGTAGTTCTATAGCCGGTTGGAGTATGTTTACCACCCGATCTTTTGCTAACTCAGCGATATAAATGGCTGTCAATAAACCTATGGGTACTCCTAGAATAATGGCTCCAATGGTGCTAAGGATTGATCCAATAATCATAGAATAAATCCCATACATCTCTCCCGAAGGGCGCCAAATCTTCCCAAATACAAAGTTTAATAGCCCGATTTCTTTTATGGCTGGTGTCCCTTTATAGAAAATAAACCCTGTAATCATGACAATACAAATGACCGCAAAGAGCGCAGAAAAGAAAAATAAATACTCAATCATTTTTTCCACTGTGAGAAAATGTTGAGCCTGTATCTTTCCCTTTCTTGTTTCTCCTTTTGTAGTCGTCATACTCTCCCTCCTTTTTCCTTTCCAAAGCATTGGGTTTTCCCGGTTATGCTTGTTAAATTCTGATTTCTCAATGGTTTAAGGGCAAGAGTTTGCAGCCCTTTCAGTCCCGGTCAAAATTCCCTATGTTTAAATAGTTGACCAGGCTTTTCCTTGGCAAACAAACTCTAAACCTTCTACAAAGCAAATCTCTATTTAAACAGCAAATATAATTTAATTTACTGGAATAGCTGATTGGGCTACTACTTCTTGTCCTTCTTCACTCATAATAAAGTCTAAATAGGCTTGAGCCTCTTTACTTAACTCTCCTTTAGAAAGCATTAAGAAGGGACGAGATATCTTATACTTTCCCTGTATAACATTTTCTACAGTGGGGCCAACTCCATCAATAGTCACTGCCTTTACACTATCGTCCTCTAAATAGGTGAGAGAAAGATAACCAATAGCATTTTCCTTTGTGGCAATGCTGGCCTTTACTGCCCCATTTCCATCAGCGATGAGCACATCCTCCTTTACTAAACTTCCTTCATCCCCTTCTAAGCCCATTAATTCTTCAAAGGCACCTCTGGTCCCTGATCCTTCTTCACGGCTTACCACAACGATTTCAGCATCTTGCCCTCCAACCTCTTTCCAGTTGGTGATTTCACCCTTATAGATTTTTTCAATATCTTCTGGTGTTAAGTCCTTGATATCATTACTGGGATGAACTGCTATGGCAATACCATCATAGGCAATGGTATGTTCTTGTAATCCAAAGTCTTTTTCTTCCTCCTTCAAATTTCTAGAGGACATTCCTATATTGGCGGCTCCTTCATTGACTGCCTTTATGCCCGCAGAAGATCCAACTCCTTGTATCTCGATTTTCACTCCTAGTTCTTTCTTTCCAAAGGCATCTGCTAGGTCTTGGGCAACTGGAGTTACGGATGTGGACCCTACTACAACCACAGTACCCTGTAAGCCCTTTTCTGATGAGGAGTTATCTCCCTGAGTACTACATCCTACAACCATAAAGATAAACATAAAAACCAATGTTCCTAGAAATAGAGCAGCTTTCATTCTTTTCATTTTTTTCTCCTTCCAATCTATTATTTTATGTTTTTAGTATAACAAGCCTTTTCTCTATCATGGTTATGGGAAGGTTAGGCCTATGTTAAATCTTTGTAAAGTTTTATCTTAACAACAAAAGGCTTTGTTGAATGCTACATTCAACAAAGCCTTTTAAAGATATATATTCTTATTCTTCAAGCAAGGGAAGGGCTATGGTAAAAATAGTCCCTTTTCCCCTTTCACTTTCCACTTTTATTTCCCCCTTAACTCCCTGTACAATATGTTTTACTATTGCCAGCCCTAAACCTGTACCTCCTTCTTCTCTAGTTCTACCCTTGTCTACCCTATAAAAGCGTTCAAATAGTCTAGGAATGTCCTCTCTAGGTATACCTATGCCATTGTCTTGTATCTTTATCACAAGGGCATTGTCTTTTTTCATAAATTCCACCCACACTCTTCCTCCATGGGGGGTATATTTAATGGCATTATCTAATAAGTTGATCATCATCTGTTTAAAATACTCTGGGTTAAAGGGAATTTGTGGAATGGGCGTTAAATATTCTTTCCTTAACTCTATCTCCTTTTTTTGAGCAAGGGGCTGTATCATTTGAAAAATGCTTTCCATAAGAGGAGGGATGAGAATGCTTTGCCCTTGATTATCCTGAGGTTTGCTTTCCAAGTGAGAAAGGGTAAGAATATCCTCTATGAGATGGGTCAATCTTTCCACTTCGAGACTAATAATCTTTAAAAATCGCTCTTGGGTTTTTCTATCCCCTACTTGCCCACCGCTTAAAGTATCTACAAATCCTTTAATAGAGGTGATAGGGGTTTTTAATTCATGGGAAACATTGGCCACAAAATCCCTTCGAATGCTCTCCAATTGTCTTAACTCTGTAACATCCTGCATAATAATGATGATGCCCTTAACCCTTTCAAGCTTAGATAGATACTTAATAGGATTTATATAAATTTTTACAATTCTTTTTTCGCCTTGATCTAAGATAATCTCCATGGGTTCCTTGGTTCTATTGTGTAAAAATTCATTTATTCCATGGTATAGTTTGTGATTGCGTATAACCTCAAGAATATTTGCCCCCACAATATCTTGCCCATCAGTAATATTGAGCATTACCTTAGCGGATGGGTTAATCATCATAATCCGATGGTGGAGATCTACAGCCACAACTCCATTGATCATGCTTCCCAATATACTTTCCAGCTCAAGATTTCTATCCTTTAGTTCTTCCATGGAATCTTGTAGTTTATCTGCCATATCATTAAAAGCGGTAGCCAGTTCTCCCAGTTCATCCTGACGAAATAGGGAAATTCGCTTGGAAAGATTGCCCCCAGACATTTCCCTAGCTAAAGCAGTGATTTGCTTTAGAGGGGTAGTCATGGAATAAAGATACCGATAGGATAGAATCACCGTAATCATCAAACCAATCAATCCTACAATAAGGGTGCTCCGTAGCATCCCTGAGGTAATGGAATGAATCCTTTCTAGGGGGATGGATAACCGAACAACATAGTTGACTTCTCTTTCTTGTACCACAGGCAATGCTACATACATCATGGCTTGTCCCAAGGTTTGGCTCTGCCTGATTTCTTTCCCTATTTTCCCCTGTAGAGCTTCCATAACCTCGGGACGGTTTATGTGATTGCCCATATCTTCTGAATTTTTGTCGGTGTCATAAAGGACTACCCCCTGTTGATTAATCAGAGTAATCCTCTCTTTTGTTCTTTCCTCTATGGGTTTAATATTCTCTATAGATAGGGTGTCCTCTGGAAGGGAAAAATCAAAAACATAATCGATAACCAAATATCCATCTTCTATGAGCTTTTCTTCCATCTGGGTCAAATAAATATTTTTGGTTACTGCATTGGATATCATTCCTGTTAGAGTAATGCCTAGTATAAAAATCAATACAAACCCTATAAATATTTTTTTAAACATTTTCTTCCCCTTTTATGAACGTATTCTATATCCTACACCCCGTATAGTTTCAATATATTGCTCCTGAGTCTCTCTATCCCCCAGCTTTTTTCTTAAATTCCGGATATGCACATCTACTGTCCTCGTGTCCCCTAAATATTCATATCCCCATATTTCATCCAATAAAAAATCTCGAGTAAGAACCTTCCCTTGATTCATAGCCAATAATTTTAAGAGCTCATATTCCTTTAAGGTTAGTTCAATTTTTCTTTCTTTTTTATATACTTCAAACCCTTCCACGTCAATGTGAATCTCTCCAAAGGAAAGGATATTTTCCGCTGATGGGAGGGAATGTTGCATTCTCCTCAGTACTGCTCTTACTCTTGCAATCAATTCTTTAATGCCGAAGGGCTTAGTGATATAGTCATCTGCTCCCATTTCCAGTCCCAATACCTTATCAAATTCCTCTCCCTTGGCCGTTAACATAATGATGGGAATATTTCTTGTTTCCCTATTCTGTTTTACTTCCCTACAGATTTCTATCCCATCCTTGCCCGGTAACATTAAGTCTAGCAAGATAAGACTGGGAACTTCCTTCAAAATAGCTTGTACAGCTTCCTTCCCATTCTCTATGCTGATCACATCATACCCTTGCTGTTCTAAGTTAAATCTTAATAATTCAACAATATGTTTTTCATCCTCAACAATCATTATTTTTTCCCTATTCATCTTTTCCCATCCTCTTTATCTCGATGTTAGTTAGCCCTTATTAATTATGGTATAACTTGCTTTATTGCTATTTTATTACAATCTATAGATTTTTTAAAGAAGTAAGTATAAAATCCTATTTCCTTCATACATTCACCTAATTTTCTTGATAATATACGAACCAATAACTTCCCTCTTTGTTTAACGAATAGATGCTAGGGTATAGATGATATAATTAAGTATCATACTATATCTTAAAAGATTAAGATGAAGGAGTGAGTCTTTTATGAAAAAGGTAAATTTAGCTATCATTTACTACAGTGCCTATGGAACAAATTATCAATTGGCAAAATGGGCTGAAGAAGGTGCTTTAGCAGCAAATGCAGAAGTACGTATTTTAAAGGTTGATGAGCTAATTCCCCAAGAAGTTATAGATAAAGATGATGGAATGAAAAAGAATGCAGAAAACACGAAAAATGTACCCATTGCTAGTTCTAAGGATTTAGAGTGGGCTGATGCCATCATCTTTAGCGTTCCCACTCGATTTGGAAATCTTGCCTCTCAAATGAAAAACTTTATTGATAAACAGGGAGGCCTATGGGCCCAAGGGAAACTAGTCAACAAAGTTGTATCCGCTATGTCCTCGGCACAAAATCCCCACGGCGGTCAAGAAGCGACCATAAAAGCTTTATATACTTCCATGATGCACTGGGGAGCCATTATCGTACCTCCGGGCTATAGTCATGAGTCCATTTTCAAAGCAGGGGGCAATCCCTACGGCACATCGGTATCGGTAAATCAAGAGGGCCAAATGGTGGAAGATGTAGAAGATGCGGTAAAATTCCAGGCAAAAAGAACAGTGGAAGTGGCCTCTCGAATTAAAAATGGATAAATAAAAAATAATCCTAGTAAATTTACTAGGATTATTTTTTATTTAAACTTTTATTGAATATCAATTCTTTTCGTACAGTTAGGCTTTTCTTCCCTTGGTATGGTGATACTCAAAATTCCATTGTCCAATTTTGCCTTTACCCCTTCTTGTTGGGCATCCTGTAAATATACACTACGACTCATAGAGGAAGAACGGGTTTCTTTATGAATATAATTCTTCCCTTCTTCATTTATATTTTCTTCTCTCTTTACCGAGATAGTCAGCCTTCCATCCTCTAGCTCGAGATTGACCTCTTCTTTTTTCACTCCCGGTAGTTCTGCCTCTATTAAATACTCATGGTCCTTTTTTTGTATGTCCATTTTAAAGTTTCCTCGAATAAGATTTTCTCCATAGGCAAATCCTTCATTTAATAAGTCATCTACTCGATTGTAAAAATCTTCAAAACCTCTGTTCATAAGTCTTCCATGGCGTCTGTTAAATGGGATTAAACCAGCCATACAAAACATCTCCTTTTAATATTTTTTATTAGCACTCTCCAACCGAGAGTGCTAATTTCTAATTATTATATATCATATTATAAATATTATGTCAACCAATTATCAATTTTTTTCTAGAAAACAAAGAAAGCTATCGTCTCTAGTCATATAGGAAAAAACATTAAAAAAATCTCCTTGTCCATGGACAAAGAGATTTTTATTGCAGTCTTACTTATTTACAGCATCCTTTAAAGCTTTTCCTGCTTTAAATACAGGAGCTTTTGATGCAGGGATGGTCATTTCTTCTCTAGTTTTTGGGTTTCTACCTTTTCTTTCAGCTCTTTCTCTTACTTCAAAACCACCAAAACCAACTAATTGTACTTTTTCACCACTTACTAAAGCTTCTTCCACAGTTTCCATGAAAGCATTTAAAGCTTTTTCCGCATCTTTTTTCGTTAGTCCACTTTTTTCTGTCATACCTGCAATTAATTCTGCTTTATTCATTGTATTTGCCTCCTTTGTTTTCTCTACATAAAAATGTGTAATAAACTCTTACTTATTTGCATATTCTATGCTTTTGTTTAAAATCCTTCTTTTTTTTAATAGTTTTTATCATTTTTATCAAAAATATGTATTTTTGACTGTTTCCATAGGAAATTCATCTCTTCTAGGGTCATTTCTTCTAAATTTTTTCCTTGCTTATTGGCCTGTTCTTCGATAAAGGAAAAGCGATCAATAAATTTCTCTGTGGTTTTGGTTAAGGCCAATTCTGGTTGAATTTTTAAAAATCTGGACATATTGACGATAGAGAAAATCAAATCTCCCAGCTCTTCTATTATTCTGTCTTGTTTTGCCAAAGAATATACCTCTTTAAGCTCAAACCATTCTTCTTTTACCTTTTCTATGGCTCCTTCAATATCATCCCAATCAAAACCGACGTCAGCAGCCTTTTTTTGTACCTTATAGGCTCGAATCAGTGCCGGAAGGGAAGGTGGAATAGCTTTTAAAACTTCTGTTTGACTGTCCATACCCTTTTCTATCTTTTTTAGTTTTTCCCAATTGACTAAGACCTCTTCTGAAGTATCTGCAGCTACATCGGAAAAAATGTGGGGATGTCTAAAGATTAGCTTATCGCAAATCCCTCTTACCACATCACTAAAGGAAAAATCTTTATTTTCCTTTGCAATTTGAGAGTGAAATACAATTTGTAACAGCACATCTCCCAGCTCTTCCTCCAAGGCTTCTATAGAATTTTTATCAATGGCATCTATAACTTCATAGGCTTCTTCTATGAGGTTTTGCTTTAAGCTTTCATGGGTTTGCTTTTTGTCCCAAGGACAGCCGTGTTCTGCCCTTAAAGTGCTCACGATATCCACTAGACGCTCTATTTGACCTCCTACAAGCCCTTCTAGCTCTACAGGGGGTATATAGACACTGGTCAGATGATCTATCCAGGACAGGCGATCTAGCTCATATAAAGGTATTTCTACTACTTTTTCTAGCTCTTTTACCCCTGCCGCTCTAATGACCCAAATGGGGGTTTCATCTTGATAGTACTCCATAAGATGTAATTTTACTTGGGAGGCAATGAAGGGACTATAAACCTGGGTAATGACATTGCCTACTTTAAAGTCACATTGTTGGGCGGGGAGCTGCAGGCCATCTATAATGTTAAGACCATGAATAGGATCAATTTTTAGGCTACTAATTAGCACATCAATAAAGCTCATAGCCGGCATAATTTTCAGGTCAACCTCTTCATTTTCTTCACATTTTTTTATGATTAGTTCTACGGTTTCCTCTGCCACTAAAGGATGACCGGGAACAGCATAGATAACTTTACCAAATTCCTTTGCCCTTTCCATGACTTCCTGGGCGATTCTTTGGTAAACCTCTTGAAAATTCTCATATTCCTGATACACCCAATCCAGGGATTGGAAAGCAATGTCTTTTTCTTGTAAATAGCTGACCACAGGATGTCTGTCAGTACGCAAGAATACATATTCATTATTTTTCAGTTCTTCATAAGCACCTAGGCTAAGGTCCTTGGGATTTCCTGGCCCTAGTCCTATAATCATTATTTCTGCTTTCATTTTATCACCTTTTTCTTCTCAGTATACCTATCTTGGTCAGAATAGGAGTCAATTTCCTTCCTCCAGGCATCAGTGCCATCTCCTCAGTGGTAATTCCTCCGATGAGCAAAAGCATAATAAAGTAAATCAATGCTCCTAATAAAATAGCGACTAAGGTAGATAGGCTATTGCCAAGTATTGGAGATAAAAATTGATATACAAGCAATACCGTAATACCCATGGCTAAAACAGCTATAATAGGCTTTATTATGGTTTGCATAATGTCCATCTTTATTCTTGTGTATCTTTTTACTGCCCGATAATTTAAAAAGGCTGCTATTCCATATCCAATAATTGTCCCTATAGCTGCTCCTCTAATATTTAGAGCCGGAATGGAGACTAAAAAGAAGTTAATGCCTACCTTGAAAATGGCTCCGATCAATAGATTCTTTATAGGAATAATCACTTTTCCCAGTCCCTGTAACATACTTTGCAGTGTTGTAGTAAGCATAACAAAGACTACGCTATAGGATAAAATGGCCAGTATTTCTCCCCCTTGTTCTCCTGCTCCAAAAAGCAAGTTAATAATGGGATCGGCCAGAAATGAAAGTCCTATAGCAGAGGGCAGGGCTATTAATAACACTGTCCGAATGCCTAATTCTATACGGTTTTGTACTTCTTTTCTATCCCTAAGAGCCACTGCTTCAGAAATTGCAGGGACCAAGCTTGTAGATAAAGCTATACTTAAAGTTAGAGGGACATTGACTAAGGTCTGAGCCTTCTGGGACATCTGCCCAAATAATGCAGCTGCCTGGTCAATGTTAAAACCAGCTACCCCTAGTCTTGCTGGTACCATCGCAGTATCTATTATACCCATTAGGGATGTCACCACTGATGCAATAGATGCGGGTATAGCGATCTTTAGAAGGCCATGAATGATTTTGCCGGTAGCTTCACTTTTCCCCTTGGGTGATTGTCTAATTCTTCTGTGAAAAAATTTGCTTTTGCGTGTATATAATAAGATTAAAAAGGCGCTACCTGCCATGGCACCGGCTGTAGCTCCAAAGGATGCTCCTCCCGCTGCCTGGGGAATGCCATAGGCCTTTACTAAGAATATGGTTAAGCCTAGACCAATAATCACCCTAGCGAAGGATTCTATTAATTGGGAAATGGCTGTAGGGGTCATGATTTGTAACCCTTGGAAGTATCCTCTAAAGGCAGACATGACCGATACAAAAAAGGGTGCAAAGGCAATTCCTAGTAATGCATAGTAAGTATCAGGATGCCAATTTAAAACCTTAATAATTACTTTACTAAAGCCGAATAAAATTAAGGATGAAACTGTACCAAATATAATCAATAGATTTAAGGCTACCTTAAAAACCCTATGGGCTTCCCTGAAATTACCCACAGCAACCCTTTCAGATACTAATTTGGATATCGCTACGGGCAGACCAATAACAGATATGGCTAAGAAAAAGTTATAGATAGGATAGGGGTAAGCATATAAACCTAAACCTATGTCTCCAATGTAGCGAGCTAAGGGGATTTTAAAGAAGATCCCTAAAAACTTTGCAAGGATTGCCCCTACACCTAGTATAGCTGCACCTTTTAAATAGGATTTTTTACTCATTTATCTTTCCTCCTGGTTAATGACCTTTACTCTGTGTAAACACTATTATTATAGCAGAAACCACTGTATGTTAGAAATAAATAGCAAAAAGAAAAGTAGTACCCTATAGGGGGAACTACTTTATTTTTATTAAGTAAAATTATCTCTTATTATATTTTCCTATTGTTCCATCTGTTTTCCAAGGAAATTAGCGGCTGTTTCGGCTAGCTTTTTTTCTACATCACCCATTTTCACTTGGCTTTCTTTAGATAGCAACACCACTGAACCAATGGTATCTCCTTGGGAAACAATAGGAGCTATAACTTGAGAAAGATAAGAGCTATCTCCTTCTTGTTCTTCTAAGATATTAAATATTTTTCCATCGGCATTCTGATCCACCATGATGGTCTTTTTTTCTTCTATTATTTTTTCCAATTCTTTTCCTATTTTTTTACCCATATATTCTTTTTTGGATGCTCCCACCACGGCGATAATATTGTCTTTGTCAGAAATACATACTACATGTCCTGTAGCTTGTTGCAAGGATTCTGCATATTCATTGGCAAACTCGCTTAACTCTCCTATGGGAGAATATTTTTTCAGAATTACCTCGCCTTCGCGATCGGTGTATATCTCAAGAGGATCACCCTCACGAATTCTCATTGTACGTCTTATTTCTTTAGGAATGACTACCCTGCCCAAATCATCAATTCGCCTTACAATACCTGTTGCTTTCATTATTATTCTTTCCCTCCTTAAGTGTTAGTCCTGTTTAGGTCAAAATTAGTATATATCTCTTTTGACAAATTTATACACTATAGGAAGTCTTTCTTAAATAATTTTTAAAGTTTATCAGGATATTTTTTAATATCGATTTTTTCTCTATTCTCGGTAGTATATTTTGTAAATTTTTCATACTTTACTGTTTGCTCTAATTGTTCGGTAATAGTTTCTCTGACCTCATCAAGTTTTTGCACAGGTTTTTCGTTCTTCTTTTCTACTTTTACAATATGAAAACCATAATCTGTTTGGATGGGATTGCTTATTTCTCCAGGCTCCATCTTAAAGACGACTTCAGAAAATGCAGGGATCATTTTTGTATACTGGAATTCTCCTAGATCAGCGGCTTCTCTGATGCCTTCCTTTCCGTTGTACTCTTTGATAAGAGCATCAAAGTCTTTACCTTCCTTGGCCTTTTTCTCAATTTCTTTAGCCTTTTCCTCTGTTTCAGCAAGAATATGTTTGGCCTCTACAGTACTGGGATCAAATTGTTTTGTATTTTCCTGATAGTATTTTACCACGTCTTCATCTGTTACCTTGGCATCCTTTGTTATTTTTTCATATAGACCGGTGATGTATTGATTATTGATATCAATATTCTTTAAAAAATCATCAAACTCTTCTACAGTGATATCATTTTCTTGAAGAAATTTCTTATACTCTTCTTCCCCGCCTAAATCTCCTTGTAATAACTCTCTCCATTCCTTGATCTGCTCTTGGGCCTTCTTTTCATCGACTTTAACTTCTTCTTTCTGGGCCAATTGCAACATCAATTGGTCTTCTGCCAAATTATCTAAGATTTGGCTGTTTACCTGAGCTAGTTGTTCCTTGTCTGTAGGAAATTCCTGCCCTTGTACTTTAGCGTTTATCTTTGTAAGAGTTAAATAATAATTAAAATCCTGCTTTGTAATAGTCTTTTCTCCTATTTTGGCAACGGTTTGTTTTTTTTCTGCCTCAGGATTCATTTTCACTAAATTACATCCTCCAATCATAACCATAAAGAAAAATAATGCTGCTAGTAGTACTACTTTCGCTGTTGTGCCTTTTTTAATCAAATTTTTTCACTCCTCTATGTTAGCTTTACTATATTCATTATAACGGATACTAACTTTCTTTCAAAACATTTATCCTTTCTAGAATTTCTTTAATCTTATCCAATTGTTTGTCTATGAAAGAAGGCACCCTTAGAGCGATATAGGGCTCATCACTGGCATTGATCATAATATTTCTTCCATTTTCCTTCACCAATTGACCAATAATTTCCATTGAAACAAAATCTTCCTTATCCATATATAAATAAACTTGATTCTTTTTCTGTTGGATAGAATGTATATTCAATTTTTGAGCTAGGGACTTCATATAGGAAATCATCAAAAGATTTCTAACCGATTTGGGAAGATCACCAAATCGATCCTCAATTTCCTCTTCCACATCATATAAGTCCTCCATGCTTTCCATTCCTACCATCTTTTTATACATTTGAATTCTTTGACTTTCCTTATGGATATACCAATCGGGAATAAAAGCATCTACCTGCAGTTCTATGCTGGTTTCCCTTCTCTTTTCCATCGGTAGCCCTTTCATTTTTCTAAGGGCTTCATCTAACATTTTACAATAAAGATCATAACCAATAGCCGCCATATGTCCATGTTGGTCTGCCCCTAATAAGTTACCTGCTCCCCTAATTTCTAGATCTCTCATGGCAACTTTAAAGCCTGAACCAAATTCGGTAAATTCCTTAATGGCTTGTAATCTTTTTTCGGCCACTTCAGTGAGGACTTTATCTTTTTTATAGGTAATATAGGCGTAGGCCTGACGGGTAGATCTTCCTACTCTCCCCCTTAATTGATACAATTGAGATAATCCCAGTCGGTCGGCATCAGATATAATGATGGTGTTGACATTGGGCATATCTAAACCAGTTTCAATGATGGTGGTACACACTAAAACGTCATACTCTCCCTCAATAAAAGCCATCATGGTATTTTCCAATTCATTTTCTGACATTTGCCCATGGGCAATAGCGATTTTGCTTTCAGGCACTAAGGTCCTCAGGTTATGGGCAACTTTATCAATATCCTCTACCCGGTTGTAGACATAGTACACCTGCCCCCCTCTATGGATTTCTCTAAGTATGGCATCTCTGATCAATTGCTCATTGTCCTCTAGTACATAGGTCTGTACTGGATATCTTTCTTCAGGGGGTTGTTCAATGACACTCATGTCTCTTATCCCTACAAGGGACATGTGTAAGGTCCGGGGTATAGGGGTTGCGCTTAAACTTAGCACATCTACATTTTTCTTCCATTCCTTTAGTTTCTCTTTGTGTCCTACTCCAAAGCGTTGCTCTTCATCAATAATTAAGAGCCCTAAATCCTTAAACTGTATATCCTTTTGTACTATGCGATGGGTGCCCACTACAATATCCACCATCCCGGTTTTGATATCCTTTAGGGTTTGTTTTTGCTCCACTTTAGATCTAAAACGACTGAGCATATCTATGGATATGGGATAACCTGAAAATCTTTCTATCATCGTATTATAATGCTGTTGAGCTAATATTGTGGTGGGTACCAAGACCGCTACTTGTTTTCCATCCATGACGGCTTTAAAAGCTGCCCTTATGGCCACCTCAGTTTTACCATATCCCACATCACCACACAAAAGACGATCCATTGCCGTGGAGGACTCCATATCTTTTTTTACCTCTTGGATAGCCTGCAGCTGATCAAGGGTTTCCTCATAGGGAAAACGCTCCTCAAATTGTATCTGCCAGGGGGTGTCCTTTGAAAAGGAGTATCCTTCAATGGTTTGTCTTAGGGCATAAAGTTTTAATAATTCCTCTGCCATATCTTCTACAGCTTTTTGTACCTTTCCCTTTGCCCTCTTCCATTCATTTCCCCCTAATTTATTTAACTTAGGTGCTCGGCTTTCAGCTCCTATATAGGGTTGTATAAGATCCATTTGATCAGTAGGGACATATAATTTATCCCCTTGACCATATTTAATGTGAAGGTAATCCTTTTGAATACTCTCCACTTGGATTTTTTCTAAACCTAAATATATACCTATTCCATGGGCTTCATGTACTACATAATCCCCGATATTTAAGTCTGTAAAGGATTCTATTTTTCGTTTTCCCTGTTTTTTTCGCCTTTTTGTTTTTTTCTGTTGTTGTAAAAAGATTTCTTTCTCACTAATAATCGCTACCTTGGTTTCAGGATATTCTACTCCCCTATGAAGAGCCCCAGGCAATACAATAATTTTGCCTTCCTGTAGGTCTTCCTGGGTATTTTTCTTGGCTATAGCTGTTAGTTGATAATCCCCTAAATCTTTTACAAGTTGTTTGGTTCTCTCCCAGTTTTCTGTCAATATTACTACTGCATATCTTCTTTTTTTCCAATGTCTTAATTCCTCTACCAATAAATCTATTTTTCCATGGAAGGGTTGCATAGAACGACTGGCAAAAGAAAATATTTTTTTGGGCTTAAAGGGATCTACATTTCTTAAAAGAGTTTGAAAGATGCACAAAGATCTCTGCTCCATGGCTATGGTCAGCTGATGGTAAGAAAAGAAAACTTCATATTGATTGGGCAGCACTTCCCCTCTGCTTAGCAATCCCTTAAAGTCTTCTTCCAGTTCAAAAGTAGTATGATCATATTTTTCCTTTATGCGATGGGGCTGATCCAAAAAAACAATACTATCCTCTGATAGATATTCCAGTAGAGTATCAAAAGTATAATTCATATAAGGGAGCAAAAACTCTAAGGATTTCTCCCGGCCTTCTTTGAATGCTTCTAATCTGCTATAAAGTTTCTCCTGAATATCTTGGGCTGATTCTTTCTTTCCCTTGGATTTAAGAGATTTGATGTACTTATTTATTTCTGTTTCAAAGTTTTTGATGGCCTCCTGTTTTACTTCTTCAGAAAGCAAAAGTTCCCGAGCAGGAGATAAGGTGATTTTCTCATGCTTTTCTAAAGATCTTTGGGATAAAGGGTCAAAGCTTCGAATAGAGTCAATTTCGTCATCAAAAAACTCCAATCTATAGGGTTCTTGGGAGGTCATAGGATAAAGATCTATAATCCCCCCTCTTATGTTGTATTGACCTGGGCTTTCTACCTCTAGTACCCTTTCATATCCACTACTTTCTAAAAGTTTTTGAAGATCTTGTATTTCAATCGTCTGCCCTATCTCTAAATTTTTCTGATATTTATCAAAGTCCTCTTTGGCTATCATCTTTTTCATCACAGCGTCTATGGATGTGACGATGATCTTTTGCTTTCTGTGTGCCAATGCCTCTAATACCCTTAATCTTTCAATGGAAACTTCTGGACTATAGGCCTCGACAAAATAATGAATCGTAGGCTCAGCAGGGAAATATAGAACCTTTTCCCCGAAGAAGTAATGTAAGTCCTCATGAATCTTTTTTGCTTGGCTATCGTTATAAGTAATCACCAGAGCACTTTTTTCTAAATCCTCTATGAGTCCAAAGATTGCATGGGCCTTAGAGGTTTCCGCCATTTCATGATATACAACGGGAGTGTCCCCTTGCTCTATGGCTTTTTTTCCAAGCTCATAAACCGGAATCTGATGAAGTATTTGTAAAAATAATGATTGTTCCATGTTGTCCCACCTTTTAAACACTTTTAGCCCAGGTTTTCCTCCCCGGGCCCTTTAATGCTCCTTTATTTTGTTATGAAATAATTCCATAAACTATGACTGATTGCTGTTATGAATATACTTAATAATATCATACCTGTCCACTTATACAAATAGGCAGTAAGTATTCCAAAAATTCCATGGCTGACAATACTCATGATTGCTGCGATAAATCCTACTTTTTCACTTTTGGTATGAATAAGGTCATATAGGGCTTCTATAATTCCAAAAATGATATGGGTCAGGATCAGCCCTCCACTTATGAAATAGGCCGTTAACGACTTAGAGACCTCTTCTACCAAAGGTACTGTATATATAATAGCCTTATCTCCTTGCCACCTAAGGAGTAGCTTATTGCATCCATAGGCAATAAGAGCAGCTATCATACCGCAAATCAATTCTTTCATAGGCTTCTCCCTTTATTCTTATAATAAATATAGTATTTACAATAATATATGATGCTAAACTAAGAAGAATAAAGACAAATAATAAAAAAACCCTTCTCAATCAAGAGAAGGGCTGACGTCTGATAGAATATTTGGTGGGGTGGCCATCCCACATCTCTTTCAAGACCACCAAAGGTGGCGCGACGGCTGCCTGTTCCGTCCTCAAATAATCTATCCCTATTTAGTATATTAAATTATAGCACGATTATGCCTTTTAGTCAATATTGCCAATAATTTTCTTGTATTTCACCAATGTTCCAGCTTTTAAATAGCTATTTAATTTTTCCTGCGTAATAGGATATGCGGATCTAAAATTTAAGTCCCCTGTCGGTTTTAATCTTATACCAATTAACATATTTTCATCAATTTTCTTTATATATTGTATGCTATTGTTACTGGGATGCAATCCAATATAATCTGGATTACTTATAATATTTGGTATCTCTTCTATATGCCTATAATATTCTTGTTCTGATTTAAAATCCGTTTTATGTTTTTCGGTATATTTTAATCGATCTGCCCACAGTACAATATTACAAGGGCTACAATTTAAATTAAAATAATCAATTACTTCTGCGCTCAATCTACCGATTATAATTTTTTTAACTTCCTTTTTAAATAAGAATACATCTAACTTATCTACCATATTCTCCCCCAAATTTACAAATGCCATATTATCCCCAAATCTATAAATATAGGTATATTATACCATATTTAGATTATGGAGAATAAAAACATTTAACTAAATGACTTGACCATTGTGTTACTTAACTTATTTTCCATTCTAAAATTATCTATTCCTTTTATCTAATATTTGATTCAACACCACTATGGCCTCCTTTGTTAAGTCATATATTTCTCGTTATGTCATCCATCCGTTTTATTGCTTATTCAAAAAAATCTTTTTCCCTTCAATCTCTTTCCTGTTCATCTCCATCAAAGGCTTAATAAATTTCTCACATCGTTCCTTTTTAAATCTTTCTAATTTCTCTTCATTCATTCCCTCAATAGCTTCCTGTAGGGTAACTACCTTTACTTTTTTCATTTTCCTCATCCTCTTCATTAATTTTAGATAATAAAAAAATCCCTCCTAACAATCGGTCAGGAAGGATCAAGTATCATGATTGATCACGTATTTCACCTCCTCATCGTTGTTAGCTGAACCACCTTACTTTTAAAAGCAGGTTGGTATAGGGTCCCCGAGCTAACTCTCTACCCTAACTCTTGATAAATAGGTCAAACTTATTTATTTTTCTATTTTATTGTATATTGATATTGGTGTCAAACTTTTATCCTTATTTCTGATTAAACTGATTCATGGCCTCGGTAACTCCCTTTGAAATAAACACTTCTATGGCCTGGCCAGCTTTTTTAAGGGTATCTTTTAATTCCATTCTTTCTTCTGGGGTAAACTTCCCAAGGACATAGGAAACTAAATCTTGTTTTTCAGGCCTTCCAATTCCCATTCTAAGTCTAGGAATTTCGGTTTCTTGCAATAGCTGCACAATGGACCTCATCCCATTGTGGGTGCCTGCACTGCCCTTTGATCTTATACGCATTTTCCCTACTTCTAAATCTATATCATCATAGATAACGAGGATATTTTCCAGGGGAACATCATAGTAGTCCACAATATCTAATACACTTTCTCCACTTAAATTCATATAGGTTTGGGGTTTTACCAGCATGATTTTTTTTCCTCCTACAAATCCCTCTCCTATAAGTGCCTTATGTTTTGTTTTTTTGATTTCAATATTATTTGTTTCAGCAAATTGGTCAATTACTTCAAATCCTATATTATGCCGGGTACCATTATAACGATTTTCTGGGTTCCCTAGTCCTATAATTACTTGCATATGTCTTCTCCTCCAATTATTCCAAAGGCTTTAGCACCATTTTTGCGTTTTCTTGTTCTAAATGACTTGTGGTGTCATTCCAGGTTCTTTGTAAAAGATTATAGCCTTCCTTACTGATCAGTTTACTTTCATTGTTTTCATATTGTTTCATTGCCTCTTCTACTGCCACAACTTCATAATAAAGTTTTCCCCCTGTACTTGTCTTATTTACCCAGGTAGGGATATATTCCACTTGTTTAAGAACTGTTTTATTGGTCTTAAAGTTTTTTTCAAATCCCATTTGTAGAATTAGACCGCTGTCGGTATAACGATCTCTTTGGTTGGATATAAAGTTCCCCATAGAGTATATCACAAAAACCTCTTTTTCTTCTCCCTCTGCTGTCACTACATTTTTTATCTCCATTGGTTGGATCACGTGGGGATGACTCCCTAGGATAACATCTACCCCTTGCTGAGCTAAAAAGTCCACCAATTCTTTTTGTTCATCATTAGGTGTTCTTTGGTATTCAACACCAAAGTGCATACTAGCTACAATGATATCAGGATTTTCTGCCTTTGCCCTTTGAATGTCTTCCTCAATCTGAGTTTTATCAATTAAATTTACTAGATAAGGTTCATCCTCGGGTAAGGGAATGCCATTGGTCCCATAGGTGTAGGCCAGGAAAGCTATTTTTACATTCTTTACTTCCTTTATCAATATTCTATCTCGTTCCTCTTGGCTTCTAGCTGTTCCCGTATAGTCTAACCCCTCTTGATCTAGAAAATCTAGAGTACTTTTAACGCCCTGACTTCTTCTATCTAATGAATGGTTATTGGCCGTTGTAATCACGTCAAATCCTGTTTGTTTTAATGCCTTTCCCAATTGTTCTGGACTATTGAACATAGGATAACCGGTATATCCCTTATCTTCTCCTGCAAAGGTAGTCTCAAGATTGGCTACTGCGATATCTGTTTCTTGAATATATTTTTCAATCGGTTGAAAGGTAGGATAAAAATCATATTTTTCTTCTCCCCCCACATAGGCGGCTTCAAATTGGGGAGAGTGAACCATAATATCCCCGACGGCTGCCATCGTTATCTCTTCAATCCTAGGTATTTCTTCCCTAGGTGTCTCCTCAGAATTTTGTGGAGATTCTTGTCCTATATCTTTCATTCCGCAGCCTGTCCACAAAATGGCTAAAGATAAAATAAGTATAAATAATAGGATTCTTTTTTTGCTTATTTTTCTCATAAAATCCATCATCACATTTTCCTTCCTTTCATGATCATTTTATTTTACTATAACATTGCTCTGTAAAAGAAGTATATATAAAATAATAAGAAATATTAAGAAAGCTGATGAAAAGCCTGAAATTCAGAGATAGAGGGCATCCTCTGATTCAGGCTAAGGTGAATATTTGTCTATATACTCCCTTAAAATATTGCTGGGAATGGCAAAACCAACTCCTTGGGCTTTGCTAGATGGGATATGAAAGGTGGTCATCCCAATGATTTCTCCCTTACTATTTAAAAGAGCACCTCCACTATTGCCCATGTTTATGGCTGCATCGGTTTGTATTAAATCCATTGTACTGCCTTGGATCTCCAACTGCCTATTTACGGCACTAATTACCCCTACCGTAACCGTACCCGATAATTGTTCTCCTAAGGGATTGCCTATGGCTATAGCCCTTTCTCCCACCTCAACTTTATCAGAATCTCCAAAGTTTGCAACAGATAAATCCTTATGATCAATCTTTAAGAGGGCAATATCCTTTTCTTCATCCTCTGCCAGAATATGAGCTTTTATTTTTTTGTCTTTATCTACATAGACATAAACTCTATCTGCTCCTTTAATCACGTGGGCATTGGTGATCATATAGCCCTTCTGATGAAAAATAATGCCTGATGCATTGATGTTCTTCTTGCCCTCTGAAGAACTATCATCCCAGCTTTCCACACCTACAATAGCACCAGCATTTTCCTTTACAATATCTACAATAGATTTTTCCTTCTCTTCCTCTAGGCTGATTTTACTTGTTTGAACCTCTACAAAATCACCAATCATTCCAGCAAATATTCCTAATAAAAATGCACCTACAAACGACAGACTCCATAGGGTATATTTGTTTATTCTTTTATCTTTAAAATTGATCAGAATAATCTCTCCTTCCAAGGTTAAAAATAAAGATGATATTTCCCCTTATCCTTACCTTGGAATAAAAAAATAAGCCAGGAAAATCCTGGCTTATCATGGCTTTAGTCAAATAATTTACTTACCGAAAGTCCTTCATATATTCTCGTCATGGCAGCAGCAAAAATCGGTCCTACTGAAAGGGAAACAATTTTATCGCTTTTCTTTTCCTCTGGTAATTCAATTGTATTGGCAATGACCATTTCTTTAATGATTGAGTTATTAATTCTTTCCATGGCAGGTCCAGATAAAACTGGGTGAGTACAAGTAGCATATACTTCTTTTGCTCCTAGCTTAATCAGAGCTTCAGCACCATTGACAATTGTTCCTGCTGTATCAATAATATCATCAATTAAAATAACATTTTTGCCTTTAATATCTCCAATAACATTCATTACCTCGGAAACATTGGCCTTAGGTCTTCTTTTATCAATAATAGCTAGTGGAGCATCTAATCTATCTGCAAAGTTTCTAGAGCGGGTAACACTCCCTAAATCAGGAGAGACAACCACTAGATCCTGGATATTCTTCTTTTTAAAGTAATCAGCTAAAATAGGTACCCCTACTAGATGATCTACGGGCACATTGAAAAAACCTTGGATTTGGGCAGCATGTAAGTCCATAGTAAGAACTCTATCGGCTCCGGCTGCTGTGATAAGATCTGCCACTAATCTTGCTGTAATTGGATCTCTAGCTTTGGCCTTTCTATCCTGTCTAGCATATCCATAGTATGGGATAACCGCATTAATTCTACCGGCCGATGCTCTTTTTAGAGCATCAATTAAAATTAATAGCTCCATCAAATTGTCATTGACTGGTGAACTTGTAGATTGAATAACAAAAACATCATTACCTCTTACTGATTGTTCGATTTTTACAGTGATTTCTCCATCACTAAATCTACCTACTTCTGCCTTGGTAATAGGACAATCCAAGATTTCTGAAATCTCTTGGGCTAGTTTTGGGCTTGAACTCCCTGTAATAATCTTCATTCCCTTACAATTTAAACTCATTGATATAAAGCCTCCTATTTTTCCTTTGTATTTCTCTTTTCTACCCATCCTTCTTTTACCACTTGCCTTGCCCTTGCAATGGCTAAAGATTTAGAAGGCACTTCCTGAGTAATGGTAGAACCTGCTGCAATATAGGCTCCTTCCTTTACTTCTACGGGTGCTATTAGATTTGTATTGCAACCCACAAAAACATTATCTCCTACAACGGTTTTGTGTTTTTTATAGCCATCATAATTTACAAAAACTGTACCACAACCTAAATTAACGCCTGCTCCTACCTCTGCATCTCCTACATAAGTAAGATGGGATGCTTTTGAACCTTTGCCCATAGTAGCGTTTTTAATCTCTACAAAGTCTCCTATTTTTGCTCCTTCTCCTATATGGCTATTGGGCCTAATATAAGCATAAGGACCTATCTTAGCCTGGCTATCCACTGTGCTATTTAAAATAGTGGAATACTGGATTTCTACATCATCGGCTATAGTGGAGGATACTATTCTACTATTGGCACCAATAGTACATTCAGTACCAATGGTAGTCTCTCCTTCTAAATGTACCCCAGGATAAATAAGAGTGTCCTGTCCTATGGAGACTCCCTTTTGAATATATGTGCTATGGGGATCCAACATGGTTACTCCCTGATCCATCCAATGTTCATTTATCTTTTTTCGCATATAATTTTCAGCTTCTGCCAATTGAACCCTAGAATTGATTCCCTGGATTTCCGCATCATTCTCTACTACATAGCCACCGATTTTATAGCCTTCTTTATTTAAGATTTCTATAACATCTGTGATGTAATATTCACCCTGGTTGTTATCATTATTGATTTTGCTTAGAGCATGGTTTAATAACTCTGCATTGAAATAATACATTCCTGAGTTGATTTCTTTAATCTTTAGTTGTTCTTCTGTAGCATCTTTGTGTTCCACAATAGCCTCTACTTGTCCCTGGGCATTTCGTATAATTCTACCATATCCTGTGGCATCTTCTACCTCGGCGGTGAGTACCGTAGTATGAAGCTCTTTGTCCTCATGGTATTGTATGAATTTTTTCAAGGTTTCAGCTGAAATAAGAGGAGTATCTCCATAGAGCAGTAAAACATTACCCTTATAGTTTTCAAAATAGCTCTGGGCTTGCATAACAGCATGTCCTGTACCTAGCTGTTCCCTTTGATATACGTATTCCACTGTATTTCCTATTGTTTCTTTAACACTTTCTCCCTGATAACCAATGACAACTACAGTTTTTTCGGTTTTTAATATAGTTGCTTGATCAATAACATGTTGAAGCATAGGTTTTCCACAAATTTCGTGGAGTACTTTAGGCTTACGGGATTTCATTCTTGTACCTGCACCCGCTGCAAGAATTACAGCTATACTTCCTACATTATTTTCCATCCTATCACCTAATCCTTAGTCATAAAGTTTATTTATTCATCCACTATTATATAGCTTTTGTACAGGATTGTATACACCAAAAATCTTAATTTTTCATTTGAGTGTTTTCCTTTATTTTACTAGTTTTTACTTTGGTGTAAAAATTTATTATGTGACCTAGAAAAGTTTGGTCTCTTGCGGGCAAAAAAAACTTTTCTATATCAAAATAAAAAAGGAGATTCTCTCTCCTTTTTGCCTTGTCCCCTTTATTCCATTGCTGCAGCTGCTGTTTGTTCTAAACTTTCCTGGTATACCCTTAGTATAGCCTCTTGAATAAATGTTCTAGTCTCTGAATTTATAGGATGAGCGATATCCTTAAATTCTCCTTCAGGTGTCTTTCTGCTGGGCATGGCAATAAATAAGCCATTTTGACCTTCTATAATTTTGATGTCATGGACAACAAATTGGTCATTAAAAGTCACGGATACAATTGCCTTCATTTTCCCCTCAGCATTAATTTTTCGAATACGTACATCTGTTATTTGCACGATTATCACACCTCCTAAATCTTTCCCATTCCCTTTCCTAGGGGTATTAAAATAAACAAATATTCCTTATATCCTCTATTCTTCATTTATTTGCATTTTCCTCCTAGAAATCAGAAAATTTTCTGAATATAGGCTATTTTTTTGTCTTTAAATCTATTTCTTGTTTTTCTCTTATATTTTAGTGGTTATTTTAGGATTGGGTGCGATAATTATTCTTCTATTTTTGACATCTACTTCTTCTAGATATAAAAGTGGAGTATAATGCTCAACGACCTTGTCCTCTGGTTCCCTAGTGGCAATCAATACTCCTATTCCCTGCACCTCTCCTTTAAACTCATTGATTAAATCCATCATGCCCTTGGCCGTTCCACCTGCCTTCATAAAATCATCCACAATTAATACCTTGGCTCCTTCCTTTAGAGCTCTTCGAGATAAAGACATGGTTTGTATTCTATTACTAGATCCTGATAGATAATTAATACTTACTGTAGAGCCTTCGGTTACCTTACTATTTTTCCTAACAATAACCAAAGGAACATTCAAGGCCTTGGCTGTCATAAGGGCAATAGGAATTCCCTTAGTTTCCATGGTAATCACATAATCAATCTCCTGGTTTAAAAATTGGCTGGCTAAAATTTCCCCCATGGTTTCCACCATAGAAGGAGAAGAGATAATATCTGTCATATAAATAAAACCACCAGGCATAATTCTTTGGGGATCTTCTAACTTTTTACATACCTTTTCCAAAAAAAAACCTGCTCTTTCCGGGGTAACTAGAGGAACATATTTTACCCCGCCAGCTGCACCGGCAATTGTTTCAATCGTACCTAAATGCAGCTCCTCCAACATTTTCTTTGCAATAACAATATCTTCACTAATACTTGATTTTGCTGCTTCAAAAGCTTCACTGAAATAATTTAATGTAAATACTGTATTAGGTTGATGGCTTAATATTTTTATTAGTGCACCAATTCTTTCATTTCTTTTTCGTTTTCCCATCACATTCCCTCCAAAATCCGGATGTTTACTTTATTACCTATCATTTTATTCATATTATTTCTTTTATGCAATAGATTTCATGTATTAAATGATAACTTTTCATTTTATGGTATAATAAAATAGGTTTTTATGAATAAATTAAAAGTATGGATTTCAAATAAAAACCCACGGGCTTTTGAAATAGGAATGCTAAAATTAGGTTATACTTATCAATATAATGGAATAATAAGTTATTTTTCCCAAAGGAAAGGAAGGTTACTATGACAACTCCAGATTTAGACTTATCTAAACACCATCATATTCATTTTATTGGAATTGGTGGTATTAGCATGAGTGGACTAGCTAAAATATTGTTACATAATCAGTACATTGTCAGTGGGTCTGATATTCAATCCTCCCCCCTAACCAAAAAATTAGAAAGTAAAGGTGCGGCTATTTATATTGGACACAAAGCGAGCAATATTGATAATGCCGATTTAGTCATATATACTGCTGCGGTAAAATCAGATAATGAAGAATTAAAAAGAGCCAGAGAACTAAACATTGTTACTATGGAAAGAGCAGAGTTTTTAGGTCAAATCATGAGACATTATAAGAAAAGTATTGGTATAGCTGGTACTCATGGCAAAACCACTACAACTTCTATGATGTCCATCATACTTGAGGAAGCCAGCTACGATCCTACCATTTTAGTAGGAGGAGAGTTGGATGCTATAGGAGGGAATGTGAAGGTAGGAAATAGTGCTTATTTTGTGACAGAAGCTTGTGAATATGTAGAGAGCTTTTTACATTTCAATCCCTATATAGGTGTTATCTTAAATGTCGAGGAAGATCATTTGGATTATTTTACTGATCTAGACCATATTAAACAGTCCTTTCATAAATATGCGCAACTGATACCAGAGGACGGGTATCTTATAGCTAATGGAGACAGCGAAAATGTGTCTTCTATTTTAAAGGATCTGAATTGTAATGTCGTAACCTTTGGTACCTCTGAAGATTGTGACTGGCAAGCTAAAAATATCTCCTTTAACGATATGGGAATGGGTTGTTTTGATGTAGTCTATGAAGGTGAAAATTTAGGACATTTTCAATTATCTGTACCTGGTCTTCATAATGTCGTCAACGCATTATCCGCTATCGTCTGTGCCTATTATTTGGATATTCCTCTATCTGTCATACAAAAAGGTCTTACCCTTTATAAGGGAACCCACCGCAGATTTGAGCTTAAAGGAAAGATTCATGATATTTCAGTCATTGATGATTATGCCCATCATCCTACTGAAGTTACGGCAACTTTAGCTGCAGCTAAGAGATATCCTCATAAAAAAACATGGTGTATTTTTCAACCCCATACCTATACCCGTACCTTAACCCTGCTAAAGGATTTTTCCACTGCCTTTCAGTTGGCAGATGAAGTGATTATTGCAGATATTTATGCGGCTAGGGAAAAGGATTTAGGCTTAATCCATTCAAGAGATTTAGCTGATGCTATCCTGGACAACGGGACTCCAGCACTTTATTTAGGTGATTTCCCAGCTATTCTTAATCACCTTTTAGAAAATGTTCAACCTGGTGACTTAGTCATTACCATGGGCGCTGGTAATATCGATCAAGTGGGCAACATGTTTTTAACGGAATTAGCAAAATAATACTCTATCCATCAATAAAGAAGGAGTTCCTTAAAAGGAACTCCTTCTTTATTGATCCAAATTTTGCATAATATTTTCCTCCTATCGAATAATATGGTTATCTGTATATCCTGCTATAAAGCATGAATAGACCATGTTTTGAATAGTAAACTATAGGGTATATATTCCATTAGGTTATTTACCTATATTATTTTGAAAGGAGTGTAAAATCTATTGGATAATTATCAAGTACTAGGTACTTCCGTCCCTAGGTTAGATGGAAAAGACAAGGTAGCTGGTAGACAACGGTATGTCAATGACAAACAGATACCAGGACTTCTCCACGCAGCCTTAAAAACAAGCACCCATGCCCATGCAGAGATCAAATCCATTGATATTTCTAAAGCTTTGGAGGCTCCAGGTGTTCAAGCTGTACTGACAGGGGAAGATTTCCCGGTTACTATAGGACTTTATATGGGAGATAAGCCCCCCATAGCCAGAAGCAAAGTTAGGCATTATGGGGAAGCAGTTGCTGTAGTTATTGCCAATAGTGAATTAGAGGCTAAATCCGCACTTCCATTAATTCATGTAGAATACCAACCCCTTCCCTATGTATCCTCTCCAAGGGAAGCCCTAAAGGAAGATGCCCCCATCCTTCATAAAGAATTGGAAGACTACAAACATATTCCCGCTGTTCTCCCTGAACCCGGTACCAATATTTCCAACAGGACCAAAATTCGTAAGGGTGACATTCAGGAAGGCTTTAAAAAGGCTGATTTTATTATCGAATCTTCCTTTGAGTTCCCCCCTGGGGATCATGTGGCAATGGAGACTCGAGCAACCATTGCAGAAATTGGATCCAATGGAGATGTGAAAATACAATCCGCCACCCAAGCCCCCTTCTTAGCCAAGGCTCTAATTGGATACAACTTCAATGTACCTATTGGAAAAATCAATGTCACCTCTCCACCTGTTGGCGGTGGCTTTGGAGGAAAAGCTGGTTTACAGTTAGAGGGCTTAGTTTATCTACTTTCCCGTTCAGTGGATGGACGTCCCGTAAAACTTGTCAATACTCGAGAACAGGATTTATTGACTTCTCCCGGTCACATTGGTTTACAAGCTGATGTAAAATTGGGTTGTACAAAGGAAGGAGAATTGGTTGCTGCAGAACTTACATATTTGTTTGATGGTGGAGCCTATGCCGACTATGCGGTAAACATCAGTAGAGCTGCTGCCATTTCCTGTACAGGGCCTTACCGCATACCTAATGTATGGTGTGACTCTCTTTGTGTATATACCAATCATCCCTTTGCTACGGCCTATCGAGGCTTTGGACATATTGAACTAGCCTATGCCATAGAACGCTCTATTGACTTACTGGCAGAAGAAATGGGCATGGATTCTATGGACTTTAGACTAAAAAATGCTATCCAACAGGGAGATACCTCTCCTACCCAAAGCATTATGGATGCAAACACAGGGGATTTACGAGAGTGTATCCGTAGGACGGCGGATATGATTGGATGGAAGGAGGGCATCTACAAACAAGTTTCCCCAACCAAGGTACGAGCTAAGGGAATGGGACTTTTATGGAAAGCTCCTGCAATGCCTACCAATACCGATGCCGGTGTTATTCTTACCTTTAATGAAGATGGGAGTATGAACTTCCAAACGGGAGTAGTGGAAATAGGCCAAGGCACCCATACTGGTTTAGCCCAAATTATAGCTGAAAAATTCAAAGTTAGTACAGATATGGTCCACGTGGTGCATGATGTCAATACTAAAACGGCTCCCCATGACTGGGCAACAGCGGCCAGTAGGGGACTGATGATGGCAGGTCGTGCTGCTATAGAGGCCGCCGATGATGCAATCTCTCAACTCAAGAGAACAGCTTCCATTCCTCTACGCTGCCCTCCTCAGGATTTAGAAGTTGCTGGAGGTAGAGTCTTTTTAAAAGATGAACCAGAAATAGGTATTTTGGTACAGGAAGTAGCCATGGGCTATGTTTATCCCAATGGAAATGCTGTAGAAGGACAAGTAATTGGTAGAGGACGCTATGTCTCTAGAAGGCTTTCAGGTCTTGATCCAGAAACCGGTGAAGGTCACCCAGCCTTAGAGTGGACTCTAGGTGCTGAAGCCATAGAAGTAGAGCTAGACTTAGCAGATGGTAGCTATGACATATTAAATGCTGTCTGCTGTATGGACGTAGGCACTGTTATTAATCCTGATTTAGCCCATGCTCAGGTTGTAGGTGCTTTAGGTATGGGATTAAGCTTTGCCAGAAATGAAGGTTTCATCTTTAATAATCGTGGTCAAGTAGTTAACGAAGATCTGCGAAGCTATAAAATCCTTCGTTATGGCGAAGAACCTCAATATCAAGTTGAGTTTTTACACACACCTCAGGGAGATGGTCCCTTTGATGCAAGAGGTTTAGGAGAGCAAGGAGTAGTTGGTATGCCTGGGGCTTTATCCAATGCTCTTTCGAGAGCCGCAGGAAAACAATTAAACTTCCTGCCCTTAACTCCTGAATCTATCTGGAAAACTGTAAAGGAGGTAAAATAATGATCCCTTTTGATTTTCAATATATCCGTCCGGAATCCATTGATGAAGCCATTACATCCTTTCAGGAATTAGATAAGGAAGGGCTTTCTCCCATATTTTATGGAGGAGGAACTGAAATCATCACCAATGCTAGAAAACAAAATCTATCCACAGGAGCGGTTATCGATATAAAGGGCATCCCCGAATGTGTAGAACATCAAGAAAAGGATGGCTATTTCATCTTTGGAGCTGGTCTTCCTTTAACCGATATCATCGAAGAAAATCTTTTTCCTTTCTTTAGCCAAGTATGTCGTCCTATCGCAGACCATACTGTGCGCAACAAGCTGACTTTAGGAGGGAATATCTGTGGAAGGTTACCCTACAGGGAAGCCGTTCTTCCCCTATTGCTATCCGATGCGGAGATAGTTATAGCAGGTGGCGAAGGAACTCGTACTGTACCCATATCTCAAGCCTATAATAATAGATTGGTATTGAAAAAAGGGGAATTCTTGGTACAGATTAAAATTCCCGTTGAAGCTAAAACCCTCCCCCACTTTAATAGAAGAAGGGAGAAACAAACGGCTATAGATTATCCCATTCTTCACATTGCTGGAGTGCAAAAAGAAGGAAAAATTCGTCTAGCCATTAGTGGAGCAACAGCACTGACTTTCCGCTCCGAAGCAATGGAAGATTTATTAAATAATAAGGAAAGCTCTTTAGAAGATAGAATTTCTAGTTGTCTATCGAAACTGCCCTTTCCTATAAAATCAGATCAATGGTCCTCAGCAGAATACAGAAGAGCTTTGCTGGAAAAAGCTTTATTTGAAATGTTAGCATCTTTGGAAGGAGTGAGTCTATGATTGCCCATAAAGAATATGCCCCCATTGAACTTACGGTAAATGGCGAAAAGAGAAAGATGGTTGTTCGCCCTGCTGATACCCTTCTTAGAGTTCTCAGGGAGAAGTTGGGTCTAACCGGCGGAAAACCAGGCTGCGAAAATGGAGATTGTGGTGCCTGCACTGTTTTAGTAAATGGAAAACCTATAAAGTCCTGCATAGCCTTAGCTGTAGAGGTAGATGGACAGGAGATAACTACTGTAGAGGGATTATCCAATACCGAAATACAAGAGGCCTTTTTAGAAGAAAACGGCTTCCAATGTGGTTATTGCACCCCGGGCTTTTTAGTAAATGCCTATGCACTCCTAGAAACCCATCCCGATGCTGATGATGAAATTGCTGAGGATTGGTTACAAAGTAATCTTTGTAGATGCACCGGATATGAAGGTATAAGTAAATCTGTAAAATCAGCTCAACAAAAAATAAAAGAACGTAGAGCCTAAATACTATAAATTTGCTAAGTTTTCATATGAAAACTTAGCAAATTTTTTATAGATAAACAAGTTAAAATCTGAATAAAAAATCGGCGTTGTTTCCCTATAATTTTCTATTTTTTATTTTCCATTTTTCAACTTGTATAGCTTCTTTTTTCTTTGGAATACTATTTTTATGAGGAGGGATATCATGTCAAAAAATAGAGAAAATTTTATAAGAGCTGGCGGCACTGGCAATCTTGATGATGGAAACAATGAACCGATTATGCTTCCATGGACTGATTCTGTTACTGCTCCTGCTACAAAATATACTTTACATCAAAAAGAAAAAGAAGAAAAGTACAACAAAAATAGCCCCCACAAAAGTAGCCACTAAAAAATACCTTTTTTCTCATTGTGATATAGGTATCCATCTAAACCTAGGAAAGAATTCAAGGTTTAAGATTCTTTCCTAAAGTTCAGGATGAAGAAAACTGACTTTTTCAGTGGTCACTCATTGAATAGGCTATTCTCTCATCTTCATCATATAACTTCAATGGCCTGTCTCTAAGAGACAGGCCATTGCTTTAAAATTGTTGGTTTAATTTTTGTGCATTTTCTTTTGTTAGTGAACCCGCTTGGGCGTCTTTTTTTACTTCTTTTAATGCATTTAATATATTTTGGAATTTTTCTGTATTATTCTTTATTTCCTCTCCATAAGCTGCATAATCATAAGGTTCTTCGCTGGCGATGGAGTTTTCAATAACTCTCTTATTTTCAACCTCCATAGCACTTAGTACTTTCTCTGCATTGGCCCACTCAATGGCACCCTCTTCTCCTTGAAGGGTATTTAAAACATCAGCACTTTTAGCCGCTCTAGATAGATGCATTTGTAAGTCTGCTAAAATAGATGGATTTTGAGTTGAATTATATTCCATCATTTTTGTTTTTCCATGGGATATGTGTTTTTCGAAGTTATCCATTTCAACAGAATATCCATTGTCAGTTGTTGGCTGTGCAGATTGACAGCCTACAGCTGCTAAGCTTACCAATAAAACTATAAGTACAATGCCTAATGTAAATTTTTTCACGTCTCTTCCTCCTTAAAATATCTATAAGTTTCCAAGCCGATTATATGGAAAGAATGCAGAGAAGTTGTTTTTATTTTGTTACAACTTTGTGAATTTACAGAAAAATCTTTTACTTTTTTATTGCAAATTCTCCACAAAAAAAGCGGCTATTGCCTCTGTAATGAAATAGGAGGTAGAGTAAATGAAACAGCTCTCCGACCTCCTGAAATATCTTTATTTGCTAAATATACTTTTGTTTTTAAAAACAAGTAAAAGGGGATAACCTAGCCCATAACAGGCAATAGCTTGACCTAGAGCTACCCATAACATACTGGGTAAATAGGGAGCACCTAAGGTATACTTCAATACAAAGGGCACTACAATGGCATTAACCACAATGGATGGAAGGGGGACTAGTCTTTTATCCTTGATCTTCCATGTAATGAAGGCTGCTAATAATGTTGCTAGGCTCCCTACAATAACATCCAGCATACCTAGAGGGCTATTGAAATTAGCAATAATACAGCCAATAAATAATCCCGGGATAGCCGCTGGCGTAAAATAGGGTAAAACTGTTAAGGCCTCGGATATCCTTATCTGCAAAGGTCCATAACTTAATGGTGCTAAGGCTATCGTCACTACAACATAAATAGCTGCAATAATAGCACCAGTGGTCAATAATCTAATGTTTCTATTCATTTTTTCATCTCCTCGTAGTTTTATTTATAGACAGGATATTGCGAACTGTCTTATAGAAACAACTTTCTTATGGTAACACGATTTATAACCTTTTTCAAGGGGACACAAAGGGGTAGATATATGGTCCTATGCTGGCACCATATACCTACCCCTTTTTCATAAATTCTTTATCACAACTTCCTGACTTCTTCCAAAGCTCTTTCATAATCAGGATGCGTGGATACCTCTTTGACATGTTCTACATATCGCACTTTGTTGTCCCTATCTACCACTACAATTCCTCGGGCAAGAAGTCTGACTTCCTCCATTGCAAAACCATAATTTTCTCCAAAGGAAAGATATTTATGATCGGAAAGTAGCTTTACTTGATCTATGCCTTGAGCATCACAATAACGTTTTTGAGCAAAGGGTAAATCTACACTGATGGTCCATATTTCTACTTCCTTTAGTTTTGCTGCTTCTTCGTTAAATCTTCTGGTTTGGGCGTCACAAACGCCTGTATCAATAGAAGGCACAACACTAAAAATACGCACCTTCCCCTTACCATCATCTAGGGTTACCTCATTTAGATCTCTATCTACAAGGGTAAAATCCGGTGCCCTCATACCTGGCTTTATCTCAGGACCTAATAGAGTCATAGGATTCCCTTTCATGGTCACGATATCTTTTCTCTTTTCCATATATTTTCCTCCTCTATTATCTTTTAGACTTATATATACTGTTACCCTTTCTCCTCTGAACTAATCTTATTCCAATGGAATGATGATAATGCTTGAAAACAATGGAATTTTTCTCTCTTTTTATATATGATATATATAGATAGTTCTAAGGAGGATATGTCTATGAAAATCACCCGTACAAACTCCATAAAGGATACTTTTTCTTCTCCCAATAGGGTAAAAAGAAAAACCAAAAACTTTTCCTCAGAATTTCAATTTTCTAATCAGCAAGAAAAAAAGAAATATTTAAAAAACCTCTTAAATAAAATTGATAAAAAAGGCAAACATATCGTAACCACCCAAAATATTAGAACCATAACAGAATATAAAAAAATGATCCAGGAATATCTTACCCTTATTCTTCAGTCTGGCTATGAAATAAAAAAACTACAACACCCCTGGGATGGCCAACATATGTCTATTGTTACCATCATTGATGAAGAATTAGAGGAACTTAGCCAATTGGTGCTCACTGAACATAAAGATACCCTGAAAATCATCAATAAAATTGATTGTATCCAAGGTCTCTTAATCGATGCCTACCAATAAGTACGAAGGGACAGGGTGGAACTTGAACATTCCCCTGTCCCCTTGTCCTATAGTGTGAGAATGTGAAAGGAGATTTAGCATGACAGATCAAACTAAAGGCACAATTTTTATGATTTTAGCTTCACTATTTTTTGCCCTTATGGCTTCCGCAGTAAAATTTTCTGGAGATATGCCTCTTATGCAAAAGGTTTTTTTTAGAAACCTCTTTGCCTTTTTTGTAGCCCTATTTATGATGATCAAAAAAGGCGAATCTTTTAAAGGGAACAGTCTGCCCTTTCTTGGATTGCGTGCTGTACTTGGATTGTTAGGAGTTATTTTATACTTCTTCGCCATCTCCAACCTAGTTCTAGCAGATGCTTCAATATTAAACAATACCTCCCCATTTTTTGTAATTCTTTTTTCTTTTTTCTTTTTAAAGGAACCTATAAAAAAGATTCAAGTACCTACTTTATTATTAGCCTTTTTAGGCGCTATATTGGTAATAAAGCCCCAATTTAATTATACGATAATCCCCTCTATTTTAGGTTTAGCTTCTGGGATGTTTGCAGGGGGTGCTTATGTCGTTGTACGATATTTGCGTAAAACGGATAGTCCTCAAACCGTTGTATTTTATTTTTCCCTAATGTCCATCCTGATATCCTTGCCCTTTCTATTAATGGGGCACTATGTTTCCCCCACCCCAATGCAGTGGCTGGGCTTAATAGGCGTAGGATTTTTTGCTACTTTTGCCCAATTTCTCATTACTTATGCCTATAGATATGCACCGGCTGGGGAGTTGTCCATTTATAATTATATGCAAATCCTATTTACTTTGTTGTTGGGTCTTGCCTTTTGGAGTGAGGTTCCCGATCTACTAAGTATTTTAGGAGGAGCATTGATTGTTCTGGCAGGCTATATCAATTATCGCTTTAGCCCTAGAGAAAAGACAAAGCCAATTTTATAAAATTGGCTCAGACTGTTGAAAAAGTACAAAAACTTTAAAAAGAAGTTCCTTTCAAAAAGGGATTTCTTTTTTTATGTCGAATTATATTATATAAGGGGTGATTACAATGATGACAAGAAGAATAGGAGAACAACAAAAGTTAGAGTTGGTTATGTTAGAACAGTTGGTAAAACCTGATCATTTACTAAGGAAAATTAAAAAGCATATTAACTTTGATTTTATATATGACCTAGTAAGAGAGTTTTATTCTGAGGACATGGGCAGGCCATCTATAGATCCAGTAGTATTATTCAAAATGTCTCTCTTGCAAGCCCTTTATGGCATTTCTTCCGAGAGAAGACTCGTAGATGAGGTACATCACAACATGGCCTACAGATGGTTTTTAGGTTATGGACTAACTGAGGTTATTCCAGATCATAGTGTCTTTAGCTATAATCGAAAACAGCGTTTTGAAGAGAGCAGTGTATATGAAGAAATCTTTAATGAAATCGTGCTTATGGCTATTGGTAAAGGCTTAGTAAAGGGGAAAATATTTTATACAGATTCCACCCATATTCGGGCAAATGCTAGTAATTCAAAGTATGAGAATAAAGAAGATGAAGAAATCATTACAGAAGATGAGTCCCTCTTAACTCTAATCAATGAGAAAAGAGAATCCAAAGGTCAAAAGCCTTTAAAACCAGCAGAAGAAAAGCTCATTACAAAGTCTAAAAAGGTAAGCAAAACAGACCCTGATAGTGGCTATATGCATCGAGATCGAAAACCCGTGGGCTTCTATCATCTACTTCATGGTACAGTAGATAGTATGCATAATATTATGTTGGGTATTCATGTAACCCCTGGAAATGTCCATGATGCTACGGTTTATGTAGATAACTTAGATCATATCTTTGAAAGCTATGAAATCATCCCCAAGTATGTAGGAGCAGATGCAGGATATTTTAATCTTAATGTATTAGAAGAATTAAGCGAAAGAAACCTAATCCCTGTGATTGGTCCTAAGAGATATGGTGGTAAGAAAGGGAAAAAATCAAAGTACTGGTTTGAGTATTTCCCCGAAGAAGACTTTTACAAATGCTTCGAAGGCCAGATATTAACCTATAAAACAACAACAAGACAAGGTTATGTAGAATACGAAAGCGATCCTAAGATTTGCATAAATTGCCCGCAAAGAGAAAAATGCCTATATGAAAACAAAGAAACCATGACAATAAGTGATTGCAAAACAAAAATCATAAGACGGCATGTAAAAGAGTACTATGCAGATGAAGTAAGAGCCTTCATGAAAACGGAAAAGGGGAAAAGTCTCTATAAAAGACGAAAAGAAACCATAGAGCGAATCTTTGCAGATATGAAAGAGCTCTGTGGTATTCGTTATGCCCATTATCGGGGCTCAGAAGGAGTTAAGGCACAGGCTTTGATCACAGCTACAGCATTAAACATAAAAAAGATAGCAACAATCCTCTCAAAATAAGGGAGGTGTTGTTATCTTTTTCTATTTTTTATGAAAATGTCCATATTTTATAATAATCGAAAAAAAGGGATGTTTTCTCTTTCAAAAAAACACCCTTTTTTCAACAACCTCAGCCAATTTTATAAAATTGGCTTTATCTTTTTCTATAATATAGGTGAAAACAATCGAGCAAAGGATTCCTTTATCTTATGGGATATGGGGCGTTTTTTAAACTCTTCTAAAAACAACTGTTCACTATCCCCCAAATCCTCATAGAAATCTATTTCCAAACGTTCTACCGTATGTTTATTGTATATCAGGGCATTTATTTCAAAATTTAGCTGGAAACTTCGAATATCCATATTGGCTGTACCCACAGAGGCAATAATTCCATCTACTAAAAGTATCTTGGCATGAACAAATCCTTTTTTATATAAATATACCCTCACACCCGCACTTAGTAAGTCTTCAATGTAGGACCTTGAGGCCCAAAATACTGTATGATGGTCGGGCTTGTCTGGGAGTATGATTCTTACATCTACTCCGCTTAAAGCCGAGGTTTTTAAGGCCATAAGCAAGCTTTCATCAGGTACAAAATAGGGAGAAGTGATATAGATCTTCTCTTGTGCTGTGGCAATGCTGGTAAAATAGGCCTGTTGTATAGTCTCCCAAGGGGAATCCGGTCCACTTACGGCAATTTGAATTAATTCCTTTCCATATTCCCTATGCTCAGGAAAATATCGCTGATACTGAGTAATCTTGCTATCTGATGAAAAATACCAGTCCATTAAAAATATATATTGGAGAAGATATACCGCTTCTCCCTTCATTTGAAAATGGGTATCTCTCCAAAATCCCAACTTTGGACTACCTACCCAATATTCATCCCCTACGTTTAACCCCCCTATAAAACCAATTTTTCCGTCCACCACTACGATTTTCCTATGGTTTCTATAGTTTAATTTGCTATTTAATAGGGGTATTTTTACTGGAAGAAAGGGGGCTACCTTTACTCCTGCCTCTTTTAGGGAGTTTATATAATATTTAGATAGGTTTCGGCTGCCTAAACCGTCATAAATCAGTCTTATCTCCACTCCTTGGTGTGCTTTTAAAATCAGTAACTTACGCAAAATATTGCCGATTTTATCGTCTTTCAAAATATAATATTCCACATGTATATGTTCCTTAGCACTATGGATGGCCTTAAAAATTGCCTTAAAGGTTTCTCTTCCATTGGTTAAGACCTCTGATTGATTATTTAAGGTAAAGGGAGATTTGGAATTTTGTAATAATAGGGAAATTAGTTTTTTCTTTTCATAAATATCCTCATCATAAAATACATTACTGTCCTGTACCTTTTCAAACTGTCTTTCCACCATAATATCTAAATTTCTTTCATCTATGGGTTCTTTTTTATTGAAAAGTTTTTTCTTTTTAAAATTCTGACCAAAGTAAATGTAAAATAAAAAACCTACAATGGGAAGGAGAATAAGAAGAAGCAACCAAGCGGCTGTTGTAGAAGGTGACCTGTTTTCCAAGAAGATAACCACTCCGATTAAAACAATGGTCATTAGAAATACAACAGAAATAATGGCCCCAAAAAGAAGTTTCCCTGAGGATATTTTTTCAAAAATACCTCCTAAAATACCTATAGAATTTAAATAAACAGTCTGAATCTCATTACTATAGTCGGAAAATGGCCCATTAAATATCATGGTTTTCAAGCTTTTCCCTCCTTCCAATAACTACTTTTTACAATAGGGTCTAAAATTTTTAGCCCCTTTTATTTTCTCGAGTGTTTATGAAAAACATGCACATAGGATCTCCTCTATGTGCATAAATTAACCTATTTATATGGAGTTATTTCTTTTTTCTATGGCTTGCAATAAAATAACTCTTATCACGGCTATGGTAGGTACCCCTAAAAACATTCCCCATACTCCAAAAAGTCCTCCACCAATAACAATGGCAAAAATTACCCACAGAGGACTCAACCCCACCTTATCTCCTAGCACCTTGGGCTTTAGATAGTTGCCATCAAATTGCTGTAAAACAAGAATAAATATAGCCAGCCAAAGAGCCTTTATGGGGCTATCAAAAAGGGTTAATATAATCCCGGGCACGGCACCTATGATCGGTCCAAAATAGGGAATTAAATTGGTTACCCCTATAATAATACTGATCAATAATGCAAATTTTATTTTTAATACCAATAATCCAATGAAACACATTAATCCAATAATTGTAGAATCTATAATATTACCTATTAAGTATTCCCCAAATTTTTCATCTGCCAAGTAGAGGATTTCCCTCCATCTTTTTACGGTTTTATGGGGGAAGAATGCTTCAAAGAATCTTCTTAAACTACGGAATAATTCTTCTTTATCCTTGAGAATGTAGAAGGCAATAAAAATGGCTAACACTAAATTCAATAATCCTGAGGTGAGACTGACGGCACTATTTACTAAGTAACCCAATATTCCCTCAACCGCATTTTGAGCATTTTTGAAAATATTGTTGACATATTGATCAATATTTTTAAAGAAATCGTACTGGGTTAACATTTGATTGTCAATGGGCAGTCCACGAATAAAATCCTGTATTTTTTTATTCATATTCAACTCTTTGAAAAAGTCTCCCGCTTCTTCCACATAATTAGGAAGCACTGTAATTAAATCACTAATATTTTTTACGATCCTGGGGGTGGTAAGATATAAAAAGGTGCCCAACAAAATAATAATAAGAATATATATCACTAGAATACTAAGGATTCTACCTCGTTTGTTCTTTTTAGATAGTCTATGGGGAGAATTAAAAAACCTTGTTTCCACCCATCTAATTAAAGGATAAAGAAAATAAGCAATAGCAATTGCCATAATAAAAGGCTTTAATAGAGTAAAGAAAAAATCAATAATAATGCGAAAAGAATCAAAGGCACTGGAAAAATTATCAATGACTTTATAAAACAATATCAAGGCCGCCAAGGCCAAAAAAACATATACACTTAATTTAAGGTATTTTTTATCAAATTCAAATTTCATTTTTGTTCCTTTCTTTTTCCCTCTTTTATTTGTTTTTAAAAATATTCTTGCCCTATCATATCACAATAAACAACAGGTGTAAATATTGATATCACTGTATTATAAAGTCTTTACCTTTTTAAAAATTTCTTTAAAATCTTTTCGATATTCTTTCTAATTTCTTCACCTTTTATTCTCCATAACACCATAACTATGCCGATCAATATCACCACAATAATAAAAACAAAATTGTATTTTTTTAAAAGGCCTATGGCTTTATCATAATTCCCCCTAAAAAGATAGCCTAAACCCATATGGAGGGTTGCCCAGGGTAAAATTCCTATAAAAGTTAATAAAAGATATTTTTTCATTCTCACATGGGCTACTCCTGCCAAAAAAGATATATAATTGCCAATAAAAAATGGCCTAGAAAGACAAACACTTACCTCTCCATATTCATTAAATACCTTCTCCACAGTATAAAACTTCTCCTTGGATATCCTAAAATATTTTTCCAAAAAAATAATTAGGCTCTCCTTTAAGTTTTTTCCTATATAGTAGGGAAGAATAGAAGCCACTGTATAACAAGCAGCTCCCAGTAAAATAGCTATCCATATATTCATTTGTCCCAAGGATACAATAAATCCCACTAAAAACAATACGATGGAACCTGGAAAAGGAATAGAAGCTCCTTCAATCATAGATATAACTATAATCGCAAGATAACCATATTGTTGTATAATAGGAATAACTGTAGTAAGTTCTTTAATGCTCATCATACGTCCTCCATCTTACATTGCTACCATAGCATATTGTACTTTTTTATATTTTTTATAAAAGATGCTACCTCTATTATAAGGGACAACTCTTAAGAAGATATAGGCAAATATATTAAGATTTTATTAAAATGCTAAAAATAAAAGGTATCTATAATCATATACTAAGAATTAATAATTACAAAAATATGAGGTGAGAAAATGAATGTTTTATTAGTAGATGACGAAGTTTTATTAGTAAAGGGACTAAAAAAAAGTTTAGAACTTGAAGGTTATCAAGTCTATACAGCCTATGATGGTCGAGAGGCTTTGGTAACCCTTGAAAAGGAACCTATAGAATTCATCATATTGGACATTATGCTGCCCAAAATCGATGGTATGACCCTATGCAAAAGAATAAGAGAAAAAATGGATATTCCCATTATTATGCTAACGGCAAAGGATGATGATATTGATAAAATCCTGGGTTTAGAATTAGGAGCCGATGATTATATGACCAAACCCTTCAACACTAGAGAACTGATCACTCGTATAAAGGTCATACAAAGAAGGCTAGAAAAACAAAGTCCTAATTTCCCTATCTATAGTACAGGACCTTTAACATTAAATGCTTTAGAAAGAAGGGTATTTTTAAAGGAGAAAGAATTATATCTTACCATGAGGGAATTTGATTTATTGTATCTTCTTATAAAAAATAAGGGACAAGTGTTTAGCCGGGATGAACTCTTTGATTTAATATGGAATGAACCTATGCTAGATACTCGTAATATTGATGTGCATATTCGAAATCTTAGAGAAAAAATTGAGGAAAACTCTAGTCAGCCAAAATTTATTAAGACTAAATGGGGCGTCGGATATTACTTTAATAAAGACATTGAGGAATAAGGTCATTGGTGTTTTAAATCTTTTCTTTAATCCAAAAGCAAAGGGTGTAGAATATGTTTAAAAGTCTTAAAAGTAGGCTTATTATTACTTTTACTCTTATTATTATTTTAACCGTTGGTATGATCGATTATGTAGTTCTCACAGAATATGCAAATAAAAATATTGCAGAGCGAAAGAGTAAAACCTTTGCCACTGCTAATATTATTGCTGATTTAAGTAAATATCAATTGGATAATGCCAATATTTTAAGAACAATTCTTTATCAACATACTCGAGAAATAGATGGTAGAGTCTTGATTATAAATAGAAAAAAAGAAGTCATTATGGATTCCTTTTATGAATTGGAAGGTAAGGTCATTGATGCCATAGAGGTGGAGCAGGCCCTAAAGAATAAAGATTCAATGAATCTATATTCTACTCCTTCAAAAATTATGCAATTGGCCGTACCCATGACTATAGAAGATCAGACCAGTGATAATATTCTCGGTACAGTATTGCTATCTGTCTCCATAAATGATATTGAAAGCTCATTACAATCTCTCCGGTGGCAAGTCCTTATCTTTTCCCTCTTGGGGGTTATCCTTGCTATTGGTGCATGTATCCTGGCCGCCCACAGCATCTCCAAGCCTATTGCTGGACTTACCCAAGCCGCTAAAAAGATTACCCAGGGTAAGTTAGGCACACAGGTGAATGTCCGGGGTAAGAATGAAATTGCTCAGTTGTCCACAACCTTCAACGAAATGAGCCAAGAAATTGCTTTTATTGATCAAAATAGGAGAAACTTTATTAGTAGTGCCTCCCACGAGCTAAAAACCCCCCTTTCCTCTATGAAAGCTCTTGTTCAGCCCTTGTTGCATGAAGATATCGATGGAGAAACCCGCAGGGAGTTTTTGGAGGACATTGATGGAGAAATTGATAGGTTGACAAAGCTTATTCATTCCCTTTTAACGCTCACTAGGATGGAGGAACTAAAACTTAAAATGACGAAACAAAGCTTATATCCTGTCCTAGAAAGAGTAATGAGTATTTTACAGCCTATTGCCCAAGAAAATAATGTAGCCTTGATCAATAAGGTATCTGATAACCTAGCCTTTTCCTTTGATAAAGAGCATCTTACCATGGTGTTTTTAAACATTATAGAAAATGGAATCAAATATCGTGACCCTTCAAAGGAAAGTCATGTCCTTGTTTATCTCCAAGAGGAAAAAGACTTTATTCAACTTATTTTTCAGGATAATGGAATAGGCATGAGCGCTGAAAGCACCCCCTATATTTTTAAAGATTTTTATCGTGGAGATCACTCCCGATCCCGTTCTACTGGTGGCTATGGTTTAGGTCTATCTATTACCCATAGGATTATTACCCTTCATGACTGGACCATTGAAGTGAAGAGTGCTTTAGGTGAAGGGAGTCAATTTATTATTAAAATTCCCATGAAAAAGTGACTATCCTCCCTCTAGGGAAACAGGGAAATTGGCTCTCTTGCCAGCAGGCTTAGCTTTCTCTTCCACTAGGATATAATTTCTTAACAATTACTTAACACCTTGTTGATTTTTTCTTATTATTTGTTGCATACAATAAAGACAACAGAAGAAAAAGGAGATGGTTTTATGAAGAGAAAACCTTTGATATTGTTTGTATTTCTTATGGCTATCACCCTCATTTTTACCCTTTCTGGCTGCACATCCTATGATCAAGCCAAAACTCCCCTAAGCCAGGGAGAAAAGCAAGAAGAAGATAAAAATCAACAAGAGACAGTACTAGAAAAGCAAGGGGAAGATAATCAGAAGGAAGAACCAAAGGCAGAGCAAAAAGAAGAGCAAAATCAAGAGCCAAAAGAACAACCTAAAGAAGAGCAAAAGGAGAAACCTAAAGAAGAAAATAGCAAAAGCAAGGATCAAGCAGTAAAGCCTAAACCAAAGAATCCAGAAAAAGAGGAGCCAAAACTCGAACAAAAACAAGAAAGCAATAAGAACTCAAATCAAGTGATAAGCCCCAAACCCAATGCTCAAGAAAGGGAAATTGTTCTCTACTTCATGGACAAAAAAATTATCGAGACCGGTCAAGGAAAGTATAGTAACATGATTAAAGAAACAAGAAAAGTAAAAGTAAGTGACCAACCTTTAGAAAAAGTCATTATAGAAGCCCTTAAAGCTGGGCCTACTTCTAATCTTGGAGCAACCATGCTCAAAAAAGATCTACAGGTAATTAGCGTAGAAGTAGCTGATAAAACAGCCTACGTCAACCTTTCCAGTCAGAACCTTTTTGGCAGCTCCCTACAGGAAACAGGTTTAATCTACCAAATAGTGTATTCTCTTACAGAACAAAATGGCATTGAAAAAGTACAGTTTTTAGTGGATGGTACCAAAAGAGAATCCCTCTTTGGACACTATGATATCCAAGCGCCTTGGACAAAAGCCATGCTCCAATAAATGAAGGGCCCTTTAGAGGGTCTTCATTTATTTTTTAGAAGAATAAATGTTATAATATCCTATATAATTATAAAGTAACCTAAAAATAGGGTTGGATTTTTCATATGTCTACTATCTATCTACATAAGGAGGATTGAGTATGTTTACATTGGGAGTTATTATTGCAAGTGATAAAGGATCTAGAGGAGAGCGTGTAGATGAAAGCGGTAAATTGATTCAAGATATAATGAAAGAAAATGGTTATGACGTTAAAAAATATATTGTCCTTCCTGATGAGCAGGATTTATTGGAAGAAGAGTTGGTATATATGAGCGATATTTTGAAGGTAGATCTCATCCTTACCTCTGGCGGAACAGGTTTTTCCAAGAGGGATGTCACTCCAGAAGCCACCATGAAGGTCATTAGTAGACAGACCCCAGGTATCGCCGAAGCCATTAGATACTATAGCTTACAAATTACACCTAGGGCCATGCTATCCCGAGCGGTAGCAGGGATTAGAAAAAATACCTTAATTATCAATTTGCCCGGTAGCCCAAAAGCCATAAAGGAAACATTGGAATACATTGTACCTTCTGTTCATCATGGACTGGAAATATTAAAAGGTACGACCTCAGACTGTGCCCGAAAATAAAAGCAAAATAATAAGGGATAAGAAATTCAATATAGAATTCCTATCCCTTTTCTCTCTTCTATCTAAACATTCTCTTCTAAAAATTCTCTTCTCTTTTCAATTTCACTAAATCAATTCACTCTTATCAGGCTATAAAATATCAAATAATTTTGCCCATGTTATAAACAAAATAAGTATGTTTAAGAATCCCTTGTAAAAACCGAATATTCTTTATTATCCAATGGTGACGTTTGAAAGAAAAGTTTAATCCCCTTTCCCTGAATAAATCGTATATACTGAATCTCCTCTTCATTAAAGAAATCTGAAAGTTTCCTAATTACAATACGACTAGCTGGATAAGGTATTTGGATCTCCTTTGTTTTAAATCCTTTCTCTACCGCCTTTTTAGCCGTCGCCAAATCTTTAAATATAACCATTAAATTACATTTTTTGGTGCTATCCTTATTTATAAAAGCTACTAATTCTTCAACAGAAAAAATTTTAACCTTTAAAGGCTTAGGAAGACATAATTGCATCACTTTATTAATAAAAGGATCATTATTATGTTTTGGATCTACTATTGCTACGTAATTAGCATTTACAAATTGATTCCAATTTACAGCTACGGTTGCATGCAATAATCTTTGATCGACACGTGCAAGCTTAATTGTTATACCCATACTACTCACCAACCTGTTTCTGTCTTTTATATTGCTTTAAGGCACTGGCAATTAAGGCCAATAAAATTTTTCCTTGAAAGCTTCCCCTAATATCAATATTGAAAATTTCTTCATACTTCTTGATTCTATAAATTAAAGTATTTTTGTGCAAGAACAGATCCTCTGCAGTTCGCGTAATATTGTAATCATTTATAAGCAATTTATCGGTAATAGTAGTAATCTCATCAATATCAATCCCTTTACTTATCTGTATATAAAAATCAAAGATATTTCGTACATCATCAAGTTGAACTTTGGAAAGAAAATATTCAAATTGATAATCCATAAAAAATACGGGCTCGTCTATAGAAAAATCCACATTGTTTTTTAACCATAAACAATTCTGATAACTGAAAATGTACTGTTTTAATTTATTTTGTAGGGAACCTATAAGATAACAACAGCCTTCTAATCCCCAGTTTTTTAAACTCTTAACATACTTTCCAAAGTATTCCACTGCCTCATTATTTTCCAAATCATCAGGTATATCCTTAAATAGCAATAAACTATTATTGTCTAATAAGGAATATATCAACTCTTTGCTATCAGGTTTCAATTTCAAGTTCATAATTTCTTCTCTATTAAATCCTTTATTGTTAATAATATACAAAGCCGCTCTAGTTTTGTTTTCATCAATGCCTAATTCCTGAATTAAATCTAAAATATGATTCAAATCAAAATATTCGGCATTAAGTAAATATCTAACTAGTTTATCATCCTTAGTAATCTTCTGCTTCAAAGAGCTGATATTTAACTCGTACATTAAACGTGTTGTTAAAGACTCGAGGAGTAAACTACTAATCATTTTAAGATTTCCCTCATCACCCCTAATCCAAATATAACCATAGTCTTGATTCTTGACTCTAATTTTATAAAACATATTTCTAGAATTAGAATCTTCAACATCAAAGTAATGTCCTATATATTCCTCTTTACTACAGGAAATAACTCTTCCATCTTGTTTCAATAAACCGATAATATATTTTTTGTTTTCTTGCACAACATTAATAAATTCCTTAAAAATGTCTATTAGTATCATACTCTTTACCCTTCCTGTTCTGGCTAAATAAAGTCCTAGCATAAATATTTAAATTTGAAATAATACCAGCTATTAGCTCTAATTAAGTCCAATTATACAGTGTACAGCTTAGAAGGTTAAATTAACCTATACAAATATGCACAAATTTTAGTGAGATAACTTTTTTCTAAAAATAATTCTTTACTCATACATCAATGTGTGGCTATCTGGCAATTTATCTTATCATGTATTGTAATAAACTTACAAACTTGCTGTCACATGGAAATAGAACTAGCTACAGGAAAAAGAAATATAATATCACCCCTTGTATAAGGCGAATCTCTGTTAATCTTCGCCTTTAATTGACAATACCTCATTAATACAAAGAAGATACCACCCTTTTCTATAAATATTTCTTATTTGTCTCAATGGGATGGTATCTTGTCTTGAATAATCGAGCCTTAGTAAAATTAAATCAATTGATAATGTTTAAGCATTTCCCTAATCTTTTCATCAACCACAGGCATAGTTTCTCTAACTGGTTTTCTAGCAGGTCCTACAGGAGCAATATTAGCTAGTTCTATTGATCGTTTTATGATTGAAGGAACGGTACCTAACTTTAAGACCCCTCGTAATACATTAATATCTGCTTGTAAAACCTCTGCGGTTTTAGTGTCATTTATTTTAAGAGCTTTATTTAGTTTTACTAAAATATCTGTAATAACATTGCTTGTGCCTGCAATTGCTCCTGTTGCCCCCAAATTATACCCCATAGAAATTTTAGAATCTGAACCTACCAATACACTGAAATTCTTTCCACTGGCGGCTTCAATATACCCCTTTAGGTTTTCGACATCACCACTACTATCCTTAATGGCTTGGATATTATCAATCCTAGCCAAACGGGCTGTCACTTCCTTGGAAATATTACAACCCGTTGACTTTGGAATATTATACAAAACAATTGGAATTTTGACGTTATTAGCTACTTCTTTAAAATGCTCATAAAGCTCTTTATCGGTAGGTTTAATAAAATAGGGAGTAATTACAGATAATGCATCTGCACCTATCTCTTCCATTTTTTTAGATAGGTATATAGTCTCTTTGGTAGAGCATGCACCTGTTCCTACAAAAACCGGAACCCGATGATCAACAATCTTAATTACTTTTTTGGCAAAGGCCATCTTTTCCTCTTCATTAATAACATGAAATTCCCCATTACTGCCTAAAATAAAAATACCATTAACACCTTTTTTAATTATATGGTTAATTAATTGCTCAGCAGCTTCATAGTTAATAGATTGTTCCTCATCACGATTAAATGGTGTAACAATGGGTGTAATAATCCCTTCAAACATAATCTGCCTCCTTCATTTAACTACTTAAAATAAATATATCATTTGTTCCACTTCTTGATTAGCTACTTTACTTTTAATCCTTCTAATGACATTTTTAAACTATTGCACTGTCTTATTGGTATGTATAGCACTTGATTGTATAGTATTGATACAGTTTTGGATCACCTGATCTATATCTAGGACTTCACTGTTAATGACATTAAGATATAAATCTATTAACATGGGTAAATTCACACCCGTTACTACATCATGATGGTACCTTTTCGTTAAAGCTGTAAAAACGTTACAAGGTGTACCTCCGTGTAGATCTACTAAAGATAAAATCTGACCTTCCAAATTGCCTAATATAGAATCTACCTCATGCATAAATTCCTCAAAGGATGTAGAGGGTAATAGAGATACTGATTTAACATTTTCCATACGTCCAAGGATCATTTCTGCGGATTTAATTAGTTCTTCCCCAAACCTTCCATGGGTTCCAATTACAATATTTAACTTTGCCATATAATCTCCTACTTTCTCTGCATTTCTTTTATGCTTTTACCAAGGCTTCCCCCTGGATGCCATTGAACATATTGGTTTAAATTCAATTTTTTTTTATTTTGCAACATAACACTTAAACATTGAAGAAGTAAAATCTCTGACAACACTGAAGCACGGGGTGGTTTATTAAGACCATCCCCTTCCTTATCGACACGGGCCAACAAACATACTTCAGAGTGTTTTGCCAACCATGATTCTGCATTTCCCGTGCAACTAATGAGACATGCGCCATTAGCTAATATCGTTTTTACGGTAGGTTTTAGTTCTTCTGTTTCACCACTATTGGATATGGCAATGACAACATCTCCCGGCTTAACTTGGCCACTTGAACCATGTACTGCCTCTGTCCCATGTAGTTCGTAAGCACTCGTACCTGTACTAGATAATAAAGAAGCAATATATCCTGCTACATGACCCGGTTTACCAATTCCAGTTACATGGACACGTCCACCTTTTTTTTCGCTTTCCAATATAATTTCCACTGCTTTTTTAAGATTTTCTATATTGACACCTTCAATATTTTTGTTCAATTCTTTTTGCACATTATTTAGAAATTTTTTTAATTCCTTATCCATAATGCTCCTCCTAATTAACCTAACAAATGTTCAGTAATAATTTTTGTAGACATCTGACAAGTCCTTTTTTCTGCTTCCATTGTTCTTGCAGCTGTATGAGGTGTTAAAAAGAAATTATCTAAGGCAATAAGTTTATCCCCCATTTTAGGTGGCTCAGAACTGTAAACATCAAAATAGGCTGAACGAATTTCCTTGTTTACTAGAGCTTCATATAAAGCTTCTCTATCAACAATTCCCCCTCTTGCTGCATTAATTAGGCAGGCTCCCTTTTTCATTTTTTTGAATTCTTCTATGGAGATCATATTTTTTGTAGAATTTAAGAAGGGTAAATGTAAAGAAATATAGTCACTTGTCCTAATAATCTCCTCAAAGGATTTTACCTCTACATTATATTCTTCTGCAGCTTTATCCGTAATTTCAAAAGCATCATATGCATATACTTTCATAGATAATCCATTTGCAAAAGTAGCAAGATCTTTCCCAATCATCCCAAAACCAATAATTCCTAATACTTTTCCACTAATTTCCCGCCCTGCAGGCTTATTCCATTTATGTTCTTTAACTTCTTTTAGCGTATTATAGATGTTCTTTGCATCTGCAAACATTAAAGCCATAACATGTTCAGCAACAGCCTTAGAGTTGGAACCTACTGTCCTTCCAACAAAAATTCCCTTTTCTTTTGCATAATCCAAATCAATATTATCTATCCCTACCCCAAATTTACAGATCACCTTTAAGTTAGGACAATTATCCATTAACTCACGATCAATGGTATCTACACCCACAATGATGGCGTCTACATCACGGGCTAATTCATGAAATTCTTCTTTTGTATATGCTTTTCCTGTATTATTATAATGAACAGATAAACCTTTAGATTGCATATATTTCACTTGATCTAATCCGTAGTTTGCAAATCCTCTTGGTGTGATTAAAACCTTCAATTTTTTCCCTACCTTTCTGAATATTGACCTTTACTATATAAAACAAGGCAAATCCATGATCACCCATAGATTCGCCTTATAAACAGCATTGATTTAAATAACGCTGATGAATGTCAGAGCTAAGGCCATGAGCATTGTATAAACAATTATACGCAGATATTTTGGACCTTTTTTAATAATATATAAATACATTCCCATAACTAAGGCAAAGGGCAACAATTTAGGTAGCATACCATCTAAAATACTTTGCAAAGCTACTCTCTCTGATGAACCGCTGGCAAAGGTCAAAATAGTTTCAAACTTAATATAAGCTGATGATAGGCAGCCAATCATAAATAACCCTACAATACTAGCAATATCAATAACCTTCTTGATTTTACCGGAATGTAAAATTTCTAAGACAGCATTCTTCCCTAAAGTGTAGCCCTTTTTCATTAGAAACCATGAGTATCCATAGGACCAGGCTATATAGATAAGGGCTGGCATAAAAGCAGCAATTACCGAACCATTAAGAGCCATAGGTACAAAAATCGCAAGAGGAATGGTCGCTACAATTCCCTGGTCAACACTATCACCAATACCTGCTAATGGACCCATAAGACCGATTTTCAAGGATTGAATAACCTCGGATCCAATACTCTTATTCCCCAAAGCTCTTTGTTCCTCAAGAGAAATTACAATCCCATGAATCAAACTTCCCCAGTCACAATTTGTATTAAACATGGAAGTATGACGTCTCATGGCTTCCTTTAATTCCTCTGGATTATCCTTATAAATTTTTCTCAATACTTTATTTAATGAATATCCGAAGGCCAAAGCCTGCATTCTATCAAAACTTACAGGAACTTCAACTGCTAAGCACCATTTCCACCAAGCTTTAAGTAAATCTTTCTTAGTGACAATATTTTTCTTTTGCTCTACTGCTTGTCCATCATTTTCAATTACTTGGCTCATGCTAATTCTCCTTCCTCATTTTGTTTAAATAGGGAAACAATCATGGCTATACATAGAGCAAGCACTGCACCAGTTAACATGGAGAATCCCATAACAGCATGCAGGAAGAATCCTAAAACAAAGAATGGAATATATTGCTTCTTCCCCATAATCACGAGAGTTAAGGCAAATCCTAATGCTGGTAACATTCCTCCAGCATTTGCAAGTCCGTTCATAAACCATTCTGGGATGATATCAAGAAAAGCTTGTATCACGTTTGGCCCATACAAGGTAGCAATAAATACAGGAGTGAAATATAATATACCATTTGTCAACCAAGGCAATAAGAATGAAAATGTAGCTAATTTATCGTATTCGCCATTTTCTACAAATGTATCTGCCTTTGTGTTGTAAAAGGAATTAATCGTACGACGAACGTTGTTGATTAAAACCCCTAATACACCAAAGGGAACCGCTATTGCTACCGATGCAGCTGGATCAAGATTATTGATAATAGCAACAGGAATAGCAATACAAGCAGCTAAGGCTTGATCACTTGGAATATTCCCACCAGCTTCAATACCACCCATGTACATCAATTGAATGGTTGCTCCATACAATAAACCTGTTTTAACATCACCAAAAACTAATCCGATAAATACACCTAAAACTACTGGTTTACGGAAGGCAAAAGAGAAAAAATAGTTGGCTCTTCCCATTGCAATCCAGTAAATTATACCTACTAACGCAGCTTTTAAGATCATTTATTATCCCCCCTTATTTTTAAAGCTTTGCAACAGCTTTCTGTAGTATTTCTGATGGGTAATCAGGAGTTGTTTGGAAATAAATATTAATTCCCATTTTTTCAAGAGCCAACAAAGTATCTGCATCCTCACGATTTAGGGTAATCGCATTATTAACTGCTTTTCTACCTGGTCCTCCTCCTAACCCCCCAATTTGTACTTCCTCAAGTTTCAATCCAGCTCTTACTGCATTATCCAACTCCTGAACACTCTTAAATAAAAGCATTACTCTGTTCCTTTGAAACTCATTCTTCTGTTGTGCCTTGACTGCTTCCTCTACAGATAAAATTCGAATCTTTAAACCTTTAGGGGCAGCCATTTTGAATACATCCTGCATAAATTCGTCATTACTTAACGACGTATCTACGGTAACGATTTCATTTGCTTGACACTGAGTAACCCATCTTGTAATTACCTGTCCATGAATTAATCTAAAATCTACCCTTGTTAATACAATGCTCATGGTATTCCTCCTAGCTTTTTTATTCTATTAATATTATAATACGATGGTTTTCTAAAAATAAATGGCTTACAAACACAAAAAAAGGAACCTATTTTGATTCAAACTACTAAGTTAAGATTCTTGTTTTTATCATCTATGGTGAATTCAAAACAAAGATCCCTTCCAATACAGCCAGAAGCCTCTAGCTGTATTGGAAGGGATCTTTAAGATAGAGTTATTTATTATTTTTATTACGATATTCTGCAATTATCTTTCGAATTTTAGCAGCATTTTCTGCAATGTCTTCCGAACTACCTTTAGTTAACAAACCACCAAAGCCACAAACATCAACACCACTTTCTAACCATATAAGTAAATTATCTAAATTAATACCGCCACTAGCTAAAATAGGCATATCGGGAATAGGGGTTTTGAAAACTTTAATGAGTTTAGGACCATAAAAATCAGAAATAGGGAAAGCTTTTATAAAAGCAGCTCCCATACTCAATGCATTAACGGCTTCTGTAATAGAAGTACACCCAGGTGCATAGGGAATTTGATAGCGGTTACAAATTTTTGCAACCTCTGGAGAATAATTAGGTGCAATAATAAAATTAGCACCCTTTAATATGGCATGCCTAGCAGTTTCAGCATCTAAGACTGTACCTGCACCTATACATAGATTATCTCCATATCTTTTAGTCAACCCCTCAATAACATCCCCTGCATTATTTAGGGTAAAACTCATTTCCATTATAGGAATCCCGCCTTTTATACAGCCCTCAGCAATCTTACTAGCTTTTTCAAGGGTTTCAGCCCGTACAATTGCTAGTGCACCTACTTCATACATTTGTTTTGTAATATTCATCTTTTTCATCATTTTCACCTCTTACCCACTATTCTATCTTTTTAGCCAAAACTTACAATGGTATAGCAAACTAATTATAGGTTGTTATTTTGTAAGAATAAACGAATGTATTTACTTCTCTTAACTCCTTTAAGGCTAATTCCCTCTCTATTAGAATTCCTAGCGTCTTAGGTAAAAACATCCTCTGCTCTGTCTACTATTTATCTACATAAGAAGGGTTTAGTATGTTTACATTGAGAGTTGCCATTGCAAGTGACAAGGTCTCCATAGGAGAGCGTATGACTGTGCCCGTAAATGGGCAAAAAAAATAGGGATAGGGATTTTGGTCTCCCTTTATCCCTATTCCCTGATTTTAACCTAAATATTCTCCCCTAGGAAAGCTGCCCCTATTATACCTGCGTCATTTCCTAACTCTGCCAGTACAATATCCCCATAGGATATCTCTTTAGAAAACAATCTTTTTTCTACCTCCTGCTTTAAGGGCGTTAGTAAAAAATCTCCTGCCTTGGAAAGTCCACCACCAATAGCAATGATTTCAGGATCTAAGGTATTGAATATGTTTACAATGCCTATAGCAAGGTATTTAATCAATCTATCCACAGCTTCCCGTCCTAAAGCATCTCCTTTTTTTGCTGCGTCAAAAATGGTTTTTGCCTCGATATTTTCTATATTTCCATGCACCTTTTGCAAGATTAAAGTATCTTCCCTGCCTTCTCTTATTCTCTTTTGGGTATATCGTATAAGGGCTGTAGCAGAGGTAAAGGTTTCTAGACAACCATTTTGACCACAGTTGCAGGTATAGAAGTTTTCTCCTACGATAGCATGACCTATTTCTGAACCCCAGCCATGGCTGCCACTAAAGACTCTATCATTAATAATAATGCCTCCACCAACCCCCGTACCCAAAGTAATAAAAACAGAGTTTTTAGCCCCTTGGGTAGAGCCAGCAATTTTCTCGGCCAAGCCTGCCACAGTGGCATCATTTTCTACATAAATAGGTCTTTGAAAATAATTGCTTAATTTTTCCCCTAAGGGTACGTTGTGCCAAAAGAGATTGGTTACATAAATGGTTTTACCTGTCTTCCTCTCCACCAACCCCGGCACACCTATCCCAATTGATTTTACTGCCTGCAAGGAAGCATTGGTTTTGTCTAGGATTTCTTCTATTTGCTCAATAATGTCTTGTATAATAGGCTCTACTCCTCTTTGAACAAGGGTAGGCCGACTATTTCGAAATAGAATTTGTCCCTTATCATCCACTGCCCCTGCCTTAATATTGGTCCCCCCAAGATCCACCCCAATCCTCATATTCATTCCCCCTAAATAAGAAATTTTATGGCTATCCTATCCTCTTATCATATAACAAAATTCATCAATTGGCAGTATCTTTCTCCTCTCCCTTTTTTCTCTTTTTAGATATATATTCCACTTTGCTAAGCTATACTCCTTTAGTTTTAAATGTTATAATAGCAAAGATAATGAAATTATTTCTTCAGGAGGTTTGTCATGTCTTTTTTTCTCGTCATTATTTTTATTGTTGTTCTAGATCAAGTTGCTAAATACCTAGCCGTATTACATATCAAACCCATCCCTACCTATCCTTTAATAAGGGATGTGTTTCATCTTACCTATGTGGAAAATAGAGGAGCAGCCTTTAGTATCTTTCAGGATAAACAGCCTTTTTTGATTACGGTGACTATGCTTTTTACCCTGTTTTTAATCTATTACCTTATCAAAACTCCTAAAAATAAAAATACTCTTTGGTTTAAAATTTCTCTTACTCTTATCATTGGAGGAGCTATAGGTAATCTTATTGATCGTATACGTCTAAATTATGTCATTGATTTCTTTGATTTTAGGTATATCAATTTTGCAATCTTTAATACGGCAGATAGTTTTGTCGTAGTGGGTACCATCCTCTTAGCTGGTATTTTGCTTTTTGGGGATACCCAAGATATCTTATAGATAAAAAGTGCAGTCCCTTTTAGGGACTGCACTTTTTATCTATCCTTTATCTAGCATTTTTAAGGCATGTTGTACTAGATTTTCTACTGTAAATCCATACTTTTCTAATACTATTTCTCCCGGCGCCGACGCTCCAAAGGTTTCAATGCCTAGGATGTCTCCTTTGATCCCAGTATATCTTTCCCATCCAAGTTTTTGACCTGCTTCCACGGCTAGGCGGGTTAAGACATCTGATGGAAGAACTTCCTCTTTGTAGCTATGGCTTTGTTCTTCAAATATTTCCCAACAAGGCATACTGACTATTCGAGCATCCACTCCCTTCTCCTGTAATTGTTCATAAGCCTGGATAGCCAAATGAACTTCGGATCCGGTAGCCATAATAATAAGGTCTGGTTTCTCTCCTCTTTCTTTTTGAATAATATAGGCCCCTCTAAGGGCGTCTTTATTGCTTTGGGGTAGAATCGGTAGATTTTGTCTAGACAGGGCCAAAACTGTGGGATGTTCTTTTTCCCTTAGGGCTGATATCCATGCAAAGGCTGTTTCCTTAGCATCGGCAGGTCTAAACACCCTAAGTCCTGGAATAAGTCTAAGGCTCATCATCTGTTCTATAGGTTGATGGGTAGGACCATCTTCCCCTAGAGCAATACTATCATGGGTAAATATATATACAGCAGGTACTTCCATTAATGCGGATAGGCGTACCGCTGGTCGCATATAATCCGAAAAAATCAAGAAGGTGCCACAATAGGACCTTAGCCCTCCATGAAGATACAATCCATTGACAATAGCACCCATGGCATGCTCTCGTACTCCAAACCGTAGATTTCTTCCCCTTCTATTTTCCCAGGAAAAGTCCCCCATATCCTTTAAATAGGTATTATTAGAAGGTGCTAAGTCTGCAGAACCTCCTACTAAATTTGGAACTTTACTGGCGAGTTTATTTAAAATTTCTCCTGATGCAGCTCGAGTAGCGATAGAATCTTTTTTAAAACGCAATAGGTTTTCATCATTCAATATCTCTGCATCAATTTCCTCATTGTGCCACACGGTCCACTCTCTAGCTAGTTCTGGATATTTTTGTTGATACTTTTGCCATTTTCTCTTCCATTTGTCTTCTTCTTTTTTCTTTTCTTCTACAATCCCTTGTATATATTTTTCTACTTCCTGGGGCACATGAAAGTTTGGTTCATAGGACCATCCCAGCCCCTCTTTGGCTAGTTTTGCTTCTTCTAGACCCAAAGGTGCTCCATGGACATCAGCACTTCCTGCCTTATTAGGACTTCCAAATCCAATGACCGTACGCACTTTGATTAAGGTAGGTTTTTCTTCCTCTTGTTTTGCCTGCTGAATAGCTTGATTGATCTCTGCAATATCATTTCCGTCTTCTACATTTAATACTTGCCAGCCATAGGCTTCAAATCTTTTTGCCACTTCCTCAGTAAAGGCCAGTTCTGTAGAGCCCTCAATGGATATCTCATTGTCATCATAAAGACATATTAGTTTGCCTAATTTAAGATGACCCGCTAGAGATGCGGCTTCTGAAGCTACTCCCTCCATTAAGTCTCCATCCCCAACAATAACGTAAGTATGGTGATCCACAAGCTCAATATCCTCTTGATTGAACTTAGCTGCTAATATTTGTTCTCCCATGGCCATGCCTACTGCGGTAGATATTCCCTGACCCAAAGGACCAGTGGTTGTTTCCACTCCTGGTGTATATCTATACTCTGGATGACCTGGAGTCTTGCTTTCCCATTGCCTGAATTTTTTTAGATCCTCAATGGATAGATCATAGCCAAACATATGCAGCAAACTGTATAAAAGCGCTGAACCATGTCCTGCGGATAATACAAATCTATCCCTATCCGTCCAGTTGGGGTTATTGGGATTGAATTTTATAAAATCTTTCCAAAGAATATAGGCCATAGGAGCTGCTCCCATGGGCATTCCCGGATGTCCCGACTTAGCTTTTTCTACAGCATCCACCGATAAAAAGCGGATGGTATTAATGGATAATTGATCAATAGTAGACAACGCCGTCACTTCCTTTCAAACTTTTTTTATTTATACCCTACAAACTAGCTATTAAAACTCTACTAGGGAAGCAGGAACCATCAGGAGTAAATAAAATGTTCTTCTCCCTATTCTTTAGTATGCTTAATCTATTATTTTAGAATACATTTTCCTAATTAAACCAATAAATATTATCCATAGAGCTTTTAGGATTGACACTTTTTTATCAACCTGTTATCATTATGTATGAAAAGACTTTCCCCGTCTTTTATTTGAAACTTCTTCCTTAATTAGACCCAAAATAAAAAAAGCGGAATACCCGCTTTTTTTATTTAATCTATGATAATCACAGCTCCCTTACCTATTTCCATCCAATCATATAAAAATTTAGCGTGACTTGTATAGTTACGTACACATTTATGGGAACGTGGAGTGGTGCCTATGGTAAATAAATACTCTTGATGTCCTGGATCAATTTTTTCTCCTTCTGGGGTAAATTGATAGTCCACAGGTACCCCATGGACATAACCTCCCCCGGAGAAACGAATGGCATAAGGGGCATACCCTGCAATTTGATTCGTACCATCTTTCAAATATAAAAATTGTTCTCTCCTCTGTATGGCCATAAAATGTCCCTTAGGTGTTTCATATTTATACTCATCCGCTACTCCTGTGGTAGCAAAGGTATAGGATATGATATTCCATTTTCCCTCTATGAGTTCAAAGACAGCTTCATTTTGATTGGTATCGTCTATGACAATTACTTTAGTAATTTCTTTAGGTGCATTACCAAAATGGACATATTTTTTAGGAATCCAATATTGCCCTTCAAAGGATGGAGTGCTTACTTTATAAAATTCATGATTATCTTCCAATATAGATACCAACATTCCATCTGAAAAATAACGAAAATCTGTTTTTGCCTCATCTATATATCCCGGTGCACTTTGGTCTTGATTTCTTTTATAGTCATCTGCGGTATTCCCATTATGGGCGGGAGGTAATCCCCTGACATTTTGATAATTATAGATATAAGCCATATCGTTGTTTAGTACCCTCTCTTGAAGTTTATTTACCTCATTTAGCATTTTATCAAAATGAAAACTTCTGGCTTCTCCTAGGCTACCAAATACATAACCATATTGAATTTTATCTCCCTCTTTCAGGGCAACCTTATACCAGTTATCCGATTGATAGTTGGGCAGAAATTCTCCCTTTACCCGCTGTAATACATTTAATTTTTCAAAATAGTTTGCCTGATAAACCACTGGCGCACTCGAATGGGGTTCTTTTCTTATATTTAGTGTTTCTGTCGTCACTAGAAAATAGTCTAAGGGGATAGCGTATTGATCATATTTTAAATTTAAAGTCACCCTATCCGGAATAGTGGTATTGAATTCTTCTAGAACTTGTATTTGACCCTGTCCTTGATTTGACTGATTGCCATCTTTTTGGATATCCTCAGGGCTTATGACATTATCTTCTTCTGTCCTTTTTTCCCTTCGGGCTTTTTCGGTTAACTCCTTATCCTCTTCTATGTTTTCATCATTAATATTTTCTTCTATATTTTGGTGGTTTTCCGGTTGATTTCCCTTGGATTTCTCCGAGCTATCCTTTCCCTGTTCTTCTTGTTGTGCTGGCGGATTTTCCGGCAGCCTCCTAACAATATTACAGCCAATTATAGATAAACTCATGAGTATTATCATCAAAAGCATTTTTCCTTTTTTAACCATTACAATCACCCCTAGCAATCTTTCTGGCATACTCTGCCTTTTATGTATTTTAACTCTCTTCGGTCTAAAATATGCTTGAAAGATTTCTAGGCTACAAAACTATAATCATTATTTATAAATTATAATTTTCTTTCTCCCTTCGGGGTGGTAGTGGGCCAAAGTATTGGTAGAGATAGGTAAGCAGTCTTCCATTATAAAGTTTTCTATTTTTATCTGATTTTTTCCCAAAGAGTTTTTCAAAATCTTGATGGGCGGTAATAATAAAATAGGACCAAGAATCTAAATCTCTAAAGGCCTTTCCCATCATTCGATATAAGTCTTCTACTTCCTTTTTCTCCCCTAACCTTTCCCCATAGGGAGGGTTGGTGATGATTACCCCATACTTTTTCCGGGACTTAAATTCCTCTACAGATAATTTTTGAAAATATACACAATCATCTACCCCTGCCATTTCGGCATTTTGTCGGGCTTGTCTTAAAGCCTTAGGATCAATATCCGAACCTAATAATCTAAAGTCACTGTCTACATCAATGGCCTTCATGGCTTCCACTTTGGCCTGTTTCCATAGTTCCTTGGGCACTCTATTCCAACTTTCTGAAACAAAATGTCGTTGCAATCCAGGGGCAATGTTTCTTCCTATCATTGCCGCCTCAATCAAAATGGTTCCCGAGCCACAGAGGGGGTCTGCCAATTCTCTAGAGGGTTTCCATCTTGAAAGCAAAATCAAGGCCGCTGCTAAGGTCTCTTTAATAGGGGCTTCATTTCCATGGGCTCTATACCCTCTTTTATGTAATCCTTCTCCGCTAGTATCGATTAGAAGTGTAACTACATCCTTTAAAATTGCTACCTGTATGGGATATTCTGCTCCGCTTTCTTCAAACCATTGAATCTTATGTTTTTCCTTTAGTTTTTCTACTACAGCCTTTTTTACAATGGATTGACAGTCGGATAAGCTAAATAATTTTGATTTAACAGATTTTGCTTTGTATATAGGAAATTTCCCATCTTCAGGAATCCAATCTTCCCAGGGTAGGGATTTAGTCTTTTCAAAAAGCTCTTCAAAGGAAAGAGCTTTAAATTCTCCCATTTTTACAAAGACTCGATCGGCCGTACGCAGCCAATAATTTGCCTTAGGAATGGCTGCTTCATCTGCTACAAAAGTTACCCTTCCATTTTCTATTTGGACATCCTCATAGCCTAAATCTTTTATTTCCTGAGCTACGATAGACTCTAACCCAAAGGTGCTCGTAGCTACCAGTTCTATTTTTGACATAAAAACACTCCAATTCATTCTTCTTTTTCTCTAGTATACCCTATTGGTTTTACAGCCATCAATAAAATATGTGGAAATAAAGGTTTTGATTTATATTAATCCCTTACCAATATATGCGTAGATAGGGGCTCTAGCTTAATTTTCCCCCTAAAATACTTTTCCTCTTTCGTTACTCCATAAATATTTACTTCCTGGGCGTTGGCGATTACCTTCCATTTTTCTTCATCTGGAAGATATATCTCAACTTTCTCTCTATTGGCATTGTGGATAATCAATATTTTTGCATAGTCCCCTTGATAGGGAGAGGTTAATCTATAGGCCACCACATTGGGTGGTGATTTTATAAACTTTAGGTGTTTTTTCACCTCTTCGGCCCGGGATAGGGTCATGACCCTTTGGGTTTTTCTCAGGGCAATGAGTCCCTTAATATAGTCTACGTTGTCCTTATATCGATATCTGTCGTCCCAATTGACCTGATTAATATCATCTCCCATATTATAGCTATTAGGATATCCTTTTTTTGATCTTAAAATCTCTGCCCCCCCATGGATAAAAGCTATACCCTGGGAAGTCAGTATGATGGATAGAGCTAATTTGTTCATTTTTATTTTTTCTTCCGCGGTAGCATAGGGACAAGATTTTTCAATCTTATCGTAGAGGGTAAGATTGTCATGGGCTGAGACATAGTTTACACTTTCTATGGGCTCCTGGGCAAATCCCTGGATATGTTCATTGTAGTATATGCTCCCTACAATCCCTCTTTTTATCTCCTCTTCTAGGCCTTTAGCACCCGTGACAAAGCCTAGTCCTCTTCCATCATTATCCCCCTTAATGGCCTCTCTAAATTCATCGTTAAACAGGGCAATGTTTTTCCCTCTTTGGCTGCCCTTAGTAAATTGGAGTGGGGGTGGAAGGCTAGAAGGCCCCCCTATCCATGGTTCTCCATAAAGAATGATATTAGGGTTTATCTTTTTTAATTCTCTTTCAATAATGTTCATGGTGTCTTGATCATGTAGGGCCATTAAATCAAAGCGAAAGCCATCTATCTGATATTCCCTAGCCCAAAAGCATAGAGAGTCTAAGATATATTTTCTCACCATCTGTCTTTCTGAAGCTAATTCATTGCCACAACCTGATCCATTGGTAAAATTGCCCTTTTTATCCGTCCTATGATAATATCCTGGCACTAAAAGTTCCAAGGGATGGTTTTCCGCAATATAGGTATGGTTGTATACTACATCCATGATTACCCCTATGTCCTGCTGGTGCAGGCAGTAAATGGTGTCCTTTAATTCCCTAATTCTGATCTCCCCATGGTAGGGGTCAGTGCTATAGGATCCTTCAGGAACATTGTAGAGCACTGGGTCATAGCCCCAGTTGTATTCATGGTGTTTTTCTTCCTTCACACTTCCAAAGTCAAAAATAGGCAAGAGATGAATATGGGTAATTCCTAGTTCTTTTAAGTAATCTACACCTGTATCATCTCCCTTTGTATTGGTGGTATTGGTCTCTGTAAAGGAGATAAATTTCCCCCTATTTTTCATCCCTGAACTTTTGTCCATGGAAAAGTCTCTAATATGCATTTCATAGATAATCGCTTGGGTAGGACTTGCCATCTGAGGTCTTGGGTGATGTTTCCAATCCATAGGGTTTAATGATTTAAAATCCACGATCATTCCTTTTTCTCCATTAATGGTTGCTCCCTTGGCATAGGGATCGGTCACTTCAATACTTTTATCCCCCGAGTCTATAATATAATTATAATATTTATTTTTATATTCTCCCTTTAGTTTTAATTCCCAAATTCCTTTTTCTCCTCGCTTCATAGGGTAGATAGTTCCCCGCTCACGATCATGTTCTTGATATAGAATAAGAGATATATTTCTTTGAGTAGGTGCCCATACCTTAAATAGGGTATGGGATTTTCTGTAGGTGGCTCCTAGGTCATTACCTGGATAAAAAAAACTATCTAAAGGATGTTCCACTCTTCTCTTATCCCTTGGTGTCCTTCATTGGCTTTCAAAATTTTCCCCTTTTACTAGGGTATGATATAGCTCTTGGTATTTTTGAGCAGACTTTTTCCAGCTATAGTCTGATTTTAGAGCACATTTTACTAATTTGGCCCATTTTTCTTTGTCCTGGTAAATATTCAAAGCATTTTTTATGACATGAAGCATATCATGGGCATTGTAGTTGGCAAAACTAAATCCATTTCCCTCTCCGGTATATTCATTATAGGGCTTTACTGTATCTTTAAGTCCCCCTGTTTCCCTTACAATGGGAAGGGTCCCATATCGTAGAGCAATGAGTTGACTTAATCCACAGGGTTCAAATTTGGAAGGCATTAAAAATAGATCGGCTCCAGCATAGATTTTATGGGCAAGTTCCTCACTAAAAAAAGTATTTACTGATAATTTTTCCGGATATTTTTTTCCTAAATTCTTTAAAAGATCTTCATATTTCTTATCGCCAGTGCCCAAAACAATCATTTGCACATCCAGCTGCAATAATTCTTCTAAAATATGTAAAACTAAGTCAATTCCCTTCATGCTATCCAATCGAGTTACCATGGCCAGGAGAGGAATATGTTTTTGGGGAGACAATCCTAGCTGCTTTTGTAAGGATATTTTATTTTCTTGTTTCTTTTTTAAAGAGGTTTGATAGGGTACATAGATATTTTTATCGGTCATAGGATTATATATATCATAATCAATACCATTGACTATGCCCACTAATTGATGACGATGATGTCTTAAAAATCCATCTAAATTCTCTCCATAATAAGAAAACTGTATTTCCTTAGCATAGGTTTCACTTACAGTGGTAATGATATCAGAAAACCCAATGCCCGCCTTCATAAAGTTGACTTTCCCATAGAATTCTAAAGCATTTAGATGAAAATATTCCTCTCCTAAGGATAAAAGATCCCTGAGAATTTCCTTGGGAAAGATCCCTTGATAGCGAAGATTATGAATGGTAAAAACCTTTTTTATTTTGTTGAAGGGAGCCTCTTTTCTATAATAGCTATCCAATAAGGCCATGACCATTCCTGTGTGCCAGTCGTTACAATGAAGGACATCGGGAATAAAGTCTATTTGTCCCATAAATTCTATAATGGCCTTTGAAAAATAGGAGTATCTTTCTCCGTCATCCCAATAGCCATAAAGACCCTCTCTCTTGAAATACTCTTCATTATCTATAAAATAAAAGGGAATTTCTTGATATTCCAAAGAATAAATGCCACAATATTTTTTATTGTCCCCTAGGGATACTTCAAATTCTTTTATGAGAGACATTTGATCTAAAAATTTTTTGGGAATATCCTTGTATTTAGGAAGAATGACTCGAATATCCATTCCCAATTTTTTCAAAGCCTTTGGTAGGGAAAAAGCTACATCCGCTAATCCCCCTGTTTTGACAAAGGGTACAACCTCCGCCGCAGCATATAGTATTTTCATTATCCCTTCCCCCTTTTATAACCTTAATCCCTTTTTAATCCCAAGGGGATTTTTAGGGCTTCCACTTAAAACATTGTCCTTGGTAATATGAACATATTTATCCAAAATAGTATGGTTAAGAAAGGTATTTTCTTCCACAATAACTTTACTCATTAAAATGCTATTTTTTACAATGGCTCCTTTTTGTATATGAACTCCCCTGCTGATAATGCTGTTTTCTACCTTACCCTCTATAATACAGCCATTGGCCACCAAAGAGTTTGTCACTTGGGCATTGGAAGTATACTTGGTAGAGGCTTCATTTTTAACCTTGGTTAGAATGCTCCCATTTTGGTGAAAGAGTTCTCTAGAAATGTCAACATTCAATAAATCTTGACTAGCTTGATAATATCTTTGGGTAGAGTTTATACAGGATAAATATCCGTCAAATTGATAGGCTTGAACTTTAAGATTTTTAAGGGTTTTTATACTTTTTATAACGGCCTGCTTTAAATACTCCACCTCTCCTGTTCTGATCCCGCCTTGAATAATATCTATAAGCAATTCCTTGGACATGAGATACATTTCCATAGAAACATTATTGGTTTGTCCGTCTTCAATATTTTTTCCAATACTGAGAACCTTATTTCCAGGACCTATGTTTAGGCTATCACAGTTACTAAATTGACCCTGTTGATCCTTGATTTTTTTGTAGATTATGGTAACATCTGCCTGATTTCTTTTATGATAATCCAATACTTTAGAATAGTCTATATTGCAAATCATATAGCTTTTCGTAAGCAAGATATATTTTTGTTTGCTATATTTTATATAGTCTAGATGATTTTTGAAATTTTCAATATCCCCTCTATGGACACGTAGATCCTTTAAATCTATCACAGGATTAAGAACAAAAATCCCATTGGTGGTCTGGTGCAAATCCCAGTCCTTTCCTGAACCTAAGTGATCCATAAGAGAGCGACTTTTCCCTTGGGAAAAGATTGCTATATTATTAATTCCTGCATTGACCATATTGGAAAGTACAAAATCAATAATTCTATACCGTCCTCCAAAGGGTATGCTGGCTATGGGCCTATGATAAGTCAATTCTCTTAAAAGATCCTCTTTTTCGCTAAGATTGATCACACCCATGATCTCTTTCATGGTTTTCCCCCTTTGCTTCATTATTCAATTTCCTTTCGACTAAACCACTGCTATCTTTTCTTTATTGTTCTTACCTATTTGAAGCCCTGCCTTTACTACTCTGTCCTCCATGACAATAGCCTTTTTCACAAGAGCGTGATCTTCTATGATTGCATTGGGTAAAATTACTGAATCCTCTACCCTAGCATGATGACCTACATAAACTCCAGGAAATAATACCGAATTGACTACCTCCCCTTCTATGATGCAACCTTCATTAAGCAGAGAGCCCTTTACCTTTCCTTCTTTCCCAATATAGTGGGGTTGGGTATTGGGGTTTACAGAATAAATCTTCCAATTGCTATCATATAAATTCAGTTCATTATCATCCCTTAGTAGATCCATATTGGTTTGCCATAAACTTTCCACTGTACCCACATCCCGCCAATATCCTCTGAAGGTATAGGCATATAAATTCAAGTCTTGAGCAATCATTTTTGGGATAATATCCTTTCCAAAGTCATGGTTGGAATTTTTGTCTCTTTCATCTTCTGAAAGCACCTTTTTTAACTTCTTCCAATTAAAAATGTATATTCCCATAGATGCTAAATTACTCTTAGAATCAGGTGATTTTTCCTGAAAATCATAGATTTTGTTGTCCTCATCTACATGCATGGTGCCAAAACGTTGAGCTTCTTGCCAGGGTACCTCAATAACAGCAATGGTAGCATGAGCCTTTTTTTCTTTATGTTCTTTTAACATCAGGGAATAATCCATTTTATAGATGTGATCCCCTGACAGAATCAAAACATACTCCGCATCATAGGAATCTATAAAGTGCATGTTTTCGTAAATGGCATTGGCTGTACCTTTAAACCATCGTCCTCCCTTTGCCCCTACATAGGGAGATAAAATATGTAATCCTCCATTTTTTCTGTCTAAATCCCAATGACTTCCATTCCCTATGTGGGCATTAAGCTCTAAGGGTTGGTACTGAGTGAGTATGCCAATGGTATCAATATCAGAATTGGTACAATTACTTAAAGTAAAATCAATGATTCTATATTTGCCCCCAAAGGGTACTGCTGGTTTAGCTAGTTGGGTGGTTAAAGGGCTTAACCTAGTTCCCTGTCCCCCTGCTAATAGCATCGCTACAATTTCTTTTTTTTGTTTTCTCATTATAGATCACTCCTTCGTAATTGCTGTCCTTGTCTAAAAATTTATGTTTTTTCATGTATATTGCTCCCAGAGGAGGAATACTTAATTCAATATAGTGAGGGCAATTATGCCACTCTCCTTCAATAGATTTTATCTCTCCTTTGTTTATCCAATGGCTACCTCCAAATTTTTCATCATCACTATTAAGTACTTCTTTGTATATTCCCCTCTCAGGAATTCCCATCTTATATTGCCTATAAGGAGTGGGCGTAAAGTTAAATATGCCCAAAAGAAAATCCCCCTCCTTATTCCTACGAATAAAAGAAAATACGCTTTGTTCATGATCTTGGTGGTTTATCCATTGAAAGCCTTCTGCTTTATGGTCCCATTGATACAATGTTTTTTCTGCTTTATAAAAATGGTTTAGGGTCTTGACAAAAGATTGCATTTTTTTATGCATGTCATAGTCTAATAAAAACCAATCTAATTCTTTATCATGATCCCACTCGATAAATTGCCCAAATTCTCCCCCCATAAATAAAAGTTTTTTGCCTGGGTGGGCATACATATAGGAATACAACAAACGAAGACCGGCAAACTTTTGCCAATAGTCCCCGGGCATTTTGTCCAAAAGAGATTTTTTCCCATGGACTACCTCATCATGAGATAGAGGAAGGAGAAAGTTTTCTGAAAAAGTGTAGGTGATGGAAAAAGTAATCAATTGATGATATTCTTTGCGACTTTCAGGCCGCTTTTGCATATACTTTAAAATATCGTTCATCCAACCCATATTCCACTTATAATTAAAGCCCAATCCCCCAAAATGAACAGGGGCTGTGACCAAAGGCCAGGCACTTGAATCCTCTGCAATCATTAAAGCCTCGGGATAATGATGGAAAATAACTTTATTTAGGGTTTTTAAAAAATCAATAGCCGCTAAATTTTTCCCTTCCCTCCCTTGGTCTAGATAGAGCATATAGGATACCGCATCCACTCTAAGACCATCAATATGATATCTTTCAAACCAAAATACAGCATTTGATATTAAAAAACTCCGCACTTGGGGTTTTTCAAAATCAAAAACAGCTGTTCCCCATTGATGATTTTGAGAAAGTCCTAGATCATGGTGTTCATATAGAGGGCTTCCATCCAATTGGTACAATCCGTGCTCATCCTTGCAAAAATGTCCTGGCACCCAGTCTAAGATTACTCCTATGCCCTGCAGATGACATTGCTCTACAAAATATTTAAAATCATTGGGATGGCCATATCTGCTTGTCACCGAAAAGTACCCCGTAATTTGATAGCCCCAGGACCCATCAAAGGGATGTTCCATAAGGGGTAATAATTCAATATGGGTATAACCCATTTGTACCACATAGGGAATGACTTCCTCTGCAGCTTCCCTATAGGTGATAAACTCTCCCTTATCCTTCCTTTTCCAAGAGCCTAAATGCAATTCATAGATATTTAAAGGTTGGTCATAAGGCGGTTGCTTGTTTTTCATATATTCCCCATCCTGCCAAGGATAGGAATTTAGAGAAAATATTTTAGAAGCAGTATTCGGCCTTACTTCGCTATAAAAGCCATAGGGATCAGCCTTTCTTTTTATCTCTCCCTGTTGGGTTATCAATTCATATTTGTATAAATCCTCTTCTTTAAGCTCTGAAATGAATATCGTCCATATCCCAGAAGATTGAACATTCTGCATTTCAAATCCTTTCCCTTGCCAAGCATTGAAATCTCCAATTATCCTTACCTCTTTGGCATTAGGCGCCCATAGGGTAAAATTTATCCCTTCTCTATCTAGATATTTGACCCGATGAGCGCCTAAAAAATTATAGCTTGTAAAATGTTTTCCCTGATTAAAAAGGCTTATCTCCCCTTGTGAGGGTGGAATATAGGCTATTACTCTTTGGTTTGTCATGGTAGGTATCTCCTTACTTATAAATCAATTTTTAGAAATCTTCTCAAAGATTTCCTTTTATTTGTACATCATAGAGCAAAACCATATAGGAGTTTCTTCCTGCACTCATTATCCATTTGTTTCTTCTATTTACTCCTTTTTTCCTATCTTGAGATTTAGCTTTTGCCTTTCCCTTATCCCTGGTCTTGTATACACTATTTTTTTCTATCTTTCATTCTATGGGCATTTCTGTTTTTTTATGACTTTAATTTTGTTTTTTTATATGCCATATTTCTTTAGCATATTCTTGGACAGTACGATCGCTACTAAATTTTCCTGCATTACAAATATTCATCCAGCATTTTTTTGCCCACAATATCCTATCTTGATACTCTTCCAAGACTCTTTGATAAACCTGCCGATAGTCTTCAAAATCCTTTAAGATAAAATACTGATCTGCTATTTGCCAATGGGCTCCCTCCAACAAAGATTTATATATTTCTTGGAACATTCCCGTTCCTCCGTCATCAAAGGTGCCATCAATAAGGGTGTCCATCACTCTTTTTAATCCTGGTACAGTCTTATAATATTCTTTTGGGTTATAGTGGTGCCCTAAGATCTCTAACTCCTCTACTGTGGCTCCAAAAATATAGTTGTTTTCTTTTCCCGCTTCTTGGATGATTTCTACATTGGCCCCATCATAGGTGCCTAGGGTAGGAGCTCCATTGAGCATAAACTTCATATTTCCTGTTCCTGAAGCCTCCTTTCCTGCCGTAGAAATTTGCTCTGACAGGTCTGCCCCAGGAAATAGGTATTCCCCATAGGAAACATTATAATTTTCCACAAATACTACCTTTAACTTGCCTTCAATCTCTTCATCTCCATTAATGAGTTTCGCTATTTCATTCATGTATTTAATAATTCCCTTGGCAATATAATAGCCTGGAGCGGCTTTGGCTCCAAAGATAAAGGTGATAGGGGGAATCTCCTTTTCAGGGTTTTCTTTAAGTTGAAAATACAAATCTAAAATATGAAAAGCCTTTAATAATTGTCTTTTATATTCATGCAATCTTTTTATCTGGATATCAAAAATAGATTGGGTGTCTAGGACTATTCCCTCTCTTTTTTCAATATACTCTGCCAACTGCTTTTTCTTCCATTGTTTAATCTCCAAAAATCTCTTGAGCACCCTTGGATCTTGAGCATATTTTTCTAGCTTCTTTATTCTCTTGAGATCAACAATCCATCCCTCATCTCCCAAAAGTTCTGTAATTAGGCTGGCCAATTCCCTATTACATAGGGCCAACCAACGTCTTGGAGTAATCCCATTGGTTTTGTTTTGAAACTTCTGGGGATATAATTTATACCAATGCCTTAACTCACGATTTTTAAGTATTTCTGTATGAATCTGAGCTACTCCATTGACGGTGTGACTGCCTACTATAGCTAACCAGGCCATGTGGATTTGCCCATGACAAATAATTCTCATAGGTTGTACCCCTTCCTGGGAATAGCCTAAAGAGATCAGTTCTTCTTCAAAACGTCTATGAATTTCCACTACAATTTCATATATTCTCGGAAGAATTTGGCTAAATAATCCGATATCCCATTTTTCTAAAGCCTCCGCTAGGGTAGTATGATTGGTATAAGAAAAGGTCTCTACAACTATTTTCCATGCTTTTTTCCAGGGCATATGCAACTCATCTAGAAGAATTCGCATGAGTTCTGGAATAGCCACAACCGGATGGGTATCATTCAGTTGAATGGCATGATCCCTAGAGAAGTGTTCAAAGTTTTCCCCGAACTTTTCCCGATATTTACTGACTAAATCCTGCAGAGAAGCCGATACAAAAAAGTATTGCTGTTTGAGTCGCAACTTTTTTCCCTCTGTGTTGGAATCATTGGGATACAATACTTTGGATATATCCTCTGCCCTGTTTTTTTTCCTTACTGCCTCATCATATTGCTGCTGATTAAATAAGGGATAATTAAATTCTTCTGTGGCCTCTGCCTGCCATAGACGGAGGGTATTTATGCTCTTCGTTTGATAGCCTATAATAGGAGTATCGTAGGGGATAGCCTTTACCTGTTGTCCATGGAAACTGACCATAACACTCTCTTCTTCCCGTCTAATAGACCAGGGATCTCCATATCTCATCCAATTATCCCCTTCTTCTACTTGAAATCCTTCTTCAAATCTTTGCTTGAATATCCCATAGCGATATCGTATTCCATAGCCTGTAACTGGAAGATTTAAGGTAGCACTAGAGTCCATAAAGCAGGCGGCTAATCTCCCCAGGCCTCCATTTCCTAAACCAGCATCCTCCTCTATCCTCTCAAGTTTATTTAGATCTATATTTAATTCCCTTAGGCTTTTTCTGACTTTGTCATCAATGCCCAAATTCATTAGGTTATTGCTCAATGCTCTACCCATGAGAAACTCAGCAGAAAAATAGTAGGCTTGTTTTGACCTGTGGTAGTTTTCTGTAGTCTCCTTCCACCTTGGGGTAATCATGTGGATAATCGTCTTGGAAAGGGCATTCCACCTTTCCTGCTCCTCGGCTTCATCTAAGGTTTTTGCTTTTTCTGCTCTGAGTATAATTTCCATGCTTTTTATAAATTCCTCTTTGTTAAACATTTTTTCACCTTACCTTCCATAAAGTCTTGTTAGCTTTCTTATGCTTTCTGCCAACTCTGGTCCTAAGTCCTCTTTTTTTGCCCTCCACTGCCAATTCCCTTGAGTGGTGGAAGGGATATTCATTCTCCCTCCACTGTCTAAACCTAAAAAGTCTTGCATGGGGGCGATGGCAAGATCAGCTACCGAACTCCATGCCCCTCGGATAAAATCCCAGTGATATCTTTCTTGGTTATTTAAATTTAAATATTTCTTGGCCATCTTTATTTCTTTGGGCGTTCCTTTTTCTAACCATCCTATGATGGTGTCATTATCATGGGTGCCTGTATAGACCACAGAGTTTTTATCATAATGATGGGGTAAGTATGGATTTTGCTGATTGCCATCAAAGGCAAATTGTAAGACCTTCATACCTGGGTAGCCCAAAGATTCTCTCATTTCAATGACCTCTGGAGATAAGTCTCCTAAGTCCTCGGCAATAATCTTTACCTGCCCTAAAGACTGCTCAATGGCGTGAAACAGTTTAAGGTCCGGGCCCTTTTGCCATTGCCCTCTTTGAGCTGTTTTTTCTCCATAGGGAATTGCCCAATAGCTTTCAAAGCCTCTAAAATGGTCAATACGAAGAACATCATAAAGGAAAAAATGTCTCTTTATTCTATTTATCCACCAATGGAAATTGCTTTTCTCTAATACATCCCAACGATATAGGGGATTGCCCCATAACTGACCGGTAGAGGAAAAAGCATCCGGGGGACAACCGGCTACTTTAAGGGGTAGATTGTCATCATCCAATAAGAATATTTCTGGGTTTATCCAAGTATCTACACTATCCTCTGCCACATATATGGGAATATCTCCGATAATCTTTATGTCCTTTTCACTGGCGTATTTCTTGATATCTCCCCATTGTTTTAAAAAGATATATTGCAAAAATATCCAATAATCTATTTCTTCTTTTAATTCTTTTTCGAGGTATTTCACAACCCGAGGGTTTCTTTTGGCTATATCTTTGGGCCAGTCTTTCCACGGCTTTAGTTCATATTGAAATTTTAATGTCATATAAAGGGCATAATCCTTCACCCAGTAACTATTTTCCTCTACAAATTGTTTTATTTCCCTTGAATAAATTGCCTTCCCCCTTTGGAATGCCTTTTTAAATAGGGGAATCTTATTCAAAAATATTTTTTGATAATCTACCCTTTCTCTGTTCCTTCCAAAGTCTATCTCCTGAAACTCCTCCTTTTTTAAAAGATCCTCTTTACGTAATAAATCTAGATCAAGCAAATAGGGATTGCCTGCAAAACTAGAAAAGGATTGATATGGAGAGTCCCCAAAGGCTGTAGGACCTAGGGGAAGTATCTGCCAATAGCTCTGCCCTCCTCGATTAAGAAAATCTATAAATTCATAGGCCTCCTTTCCTAGGGTCCCAATGCCATAGAGGCTAGGCAAGGCGGTAATCGGCATTAAAATTCCGCTACTTCTTTGAAACATCTTTCTCCCCCTTGTCAAAAATAGTATATTCTGATACAATTCTGTAAAGATTAATATTAAATATTGATATGTATGATGAAGGAGTTTTAGTAGTTATTTATGGTTACAATGTAGAGAGCAGTTCGGCTGGTGAAAGAGCTGCAGCACATAAATAGCCAATTACGCCTCTGGAGTATGGATTTTTCCCGACCCCCATTCGTTACATGGATAAAGACATCTAGATATTTTAGATGTAAATTAAGGTGGTACCACGGCGATCTCGTCCTTATGGATAGAGGTGGCCTTTTTATTTGAATAAATTTAGGAGGTATTTGATTATGAAAAATGTATTCGATACTCTTTCTGAAAGGGGTTATATAGAACAATCAACCCATGAAGAAGAGATAAGAGAACTATTAGGAAAGGAATCTATCACTTTCTATGTGGGTTTTGACCCTACCGGAGATAGCCTACATGTCGGTCACTTTGTACAACTCATGGTCATGGCCCATATGCAAAAAGCAGGGCATCGTCCTATCGCATTAATCGGCGGAGGTACAGCCATGGTAGGAGATCCCTCTGGCCGTACTGATATGAGACAAATGCTCACTCCCGAGCAAATCAAGAAAAATGGAGATGCTTTTAAAGATCAATTTTCTCGATTAGTAGACTTCTCCTCTGAAGATAAGGCTATTATGGTCAACAACGCTGACTGGTTAATGGATTTAACCTACATTCCCTTTTTAAGGGACGTCGGGGTGCATTTCTCTGTCAATAGAATGCTGACTGCAGAATGCTTCAAAAGTAGAATGGAAAAGGGCCTATCCTTTATTGAATTTAACTATATGCTTATGCAATCCTATGATTTTTTGGAGTTATATAGAAGGGAAAATTGCAAATTACAATTAGGCGGTAATGACCAGTGGTCCAACATCATCAGTGGAGTGGATTTAGTGAGACGGGTCGAATCTGCCCAAGTCTATGGAATGACTTTCTCCCTACTGACCACCAGCGAAGGCAAAAAAATGGGTAAAACCCAATCTGGGGCTATTTGGTTGGATGCCAATAAAACCACTCCCTATGAGTTCTACCAATACTGGAGAAATGTAGATGATGCAGATGTAGAAAAATGTTTGGCTCTTCTAACCTTCTTGCCTATGGAAGAGGTAAAGCGTTTAGGTTCCTTAGAAGGAGCAGAAATTAATAAAGCCAAGGAAGTATTGGCCTTTGAAGTGACCAAATTAGTTCATGGAGAAGAGGAAGCCAGGAAAGCTGACCAAGCTGCCAAATCCTTATTCGGCCATGAAGCAAATGCTACCGACCTTCCCTCCACCGAAATTTCAAAAGATGACTTTGTAGAAGGATTAGATATTATCTCTCTTCTTCAAAGAGCAAGTTTAGTTTCCTCCAGAGGAGAAGCCCGAAGACTCATCCAACAGGGTGGAGTATATGTCAATGACGAAAGGGTAAAGGATATTGACCAGAATATCACCCTAGAGGACTTTTCAGAAGACACCCTCATGATCCGTAAGGGGAAAAAAGTGTATCATCAAATAAAATTGGGATAGATAAATATAGAGATAAGCCAGAGGGCATAGGAATAAGTATGGAAGGGGTGCAATTATTCCTTTAGCATTGAGTTAATATATCTGTTGATATATAATAAAGCTAAGTTAAATGATATATAAAAATGGCTATTTCAAATGATTTACTATTGATTTAAGATAATATATAGAGACTAAATCTAGAATTTTATTGTAAAGAAATGAGATACATGGGGAATAATCATTTTATGGGGGGTTGGAAAATGGATAAAGAAACAAAAGAGTTTTTAGAAAACTTGATGAATCAAATGAATTCTAAATTCGACAAAATGGAAGATAGTTTCCAGGGATTGGAGGATAAGTTCCAAGGTTTGGAGAATAGGTTCCAAGGATTGGACAATAAGTTCCAAAGATTGGAGGATAGGTTCCAGGGTACAGAAAATGAGTTGAAAATTTTTAGAAAAGAAGCCAATAATCGTTTTGACCATCTAGAATCTGGACAAAGGCAGATAAAAGCTTTAGTTGAGGATATGGATCCCAAAAATGCCAATAGACATTTAGAGTTAAAAGAATCTATTGAGGACCTAAGAAAAAATTTAACCAATGTTGAGATTATAACCAGTAGTAACTGGAATGAAATTGCAAGGTTAAAGAAGATATAATAATGAACTCCTCCAGTTAAAATTGAACATTAAGACTTTAGATGAAAACTCTCCCCTACCTAAAGCTAAAGCAAAAACATTTAAGCCTCCAACTTATATAAGTTGGAGGCTTAGATATTGATAAATGTTATTTACCTTTTATTAAGTCTATAATAAGCGTTTTATCTTTTCCCTTAATGAACATAACACTTGCCTTTTCATTGTCATTTTCTAATTGATAGTTGTATTGTTTGTCGATTGTAGAATTATGGACAACTTCCTTTGCTTCAACAATCTCCCATATTTCTTGGTTGATATTCTTATGAAAATATGTTTTGACTTTGTCAAGATTACCCTTAAAATCAAAATCTATATATTTCTCGCTTACCATTTCTTCTGAATCCAACATCTCTAATAACTGCATTCCAGGATAAATTGGAATTCCTTCAAAATTTTCAGAGTAGGCAACTTCATTATTACAGCCTGTGAGTAATAACACTATGAATAACGCTGATATAACTAATATTTTCTTCCTAAGTTTTCTCATTATTCATTCCCCCATAATTAACTATTCAATAGTCATATAGTTCTATAACTATGACTTAAACTAAACTTACTTTTGCCAAGAGAACACATGGGGTCGGTTGTTTCATGTCATATGGTAAAGTTCTACATCTCTGTATTAGCCGTTTGTTAAGACATTTTTACCTACAACTCTATAACTTACTCTTATTAATTTTGTTCCAATTTTTCTATAAGATCCAATACCTGAAAGCTTACAAGCAAGTATGAGTAAATAGAATTATCCTGAATATTAATATTAGTGATCTCTTCTACTTTTTTTAGTCTATACCTAAGTGTATTGCGATGAATATGCAATTTATCACAAACAATACTGGCACTTTGTTGATTAATCATATAAATTCTTAGGGTTTCAAAATAGGTAGTATTATTTTCTTTGTCATAGTCTTTCAACAAATATAATGCTGGATGAATACAATTTTGTGGTTGGATTTTGTCAAATGAGGAAAGTAAAATAGCTTTTAAGGCGTAATAGCTATAATGATAAATATTCTTTTGAGGGTCAATCTTTCTCCCTGTTTGAAGGGCAGCCAATGCTTGTTCCCGATATAAGAAAATATTCTTTATATCGGAAAAAGTGTAACTCATTCCGCAAATGAGATCTAAGGATTTTATCAATTCTGAAATATTCTTCAAAGTGCTCTCTGAAACTCCATGATTACTTAAGTTATATAAAAAAACATATAAAATACCATTAGATGCATAGGTCAAAAGGGAGGATTCTTTGTACTTCAACTGCCTTTCAAAATAAGCAAATGAATCTTCCCTATCCATACTAGAGGGAGCTATGGCCAGTATGACATAGCTTTCTTTTATGTTTAATTCTGCAAGGGTCAACCATTTTTTAAAATCCAATTGAGTTTTTATATTGCCCATGATTAAATCCCGGGCAAAGGATTGCAGTATAATATTGGATCCTTTGTTAAGAATCCCTTGCTTTTCTAGAACAATTCCCATGGAATCAGCAACAATCTGCAGCGCATCATCATGCCAAGACTCATATTTTTCCATTGGACATAAAACCGCCAGATATCCTATTATATTATTGTCAATAAGGATAGAGGTTGTTAGACGTGGATGATCCTTAAACCATCCCCAATTCAAATGAATAGACTTGCCAGGAGATTTATTCACAATATCTATAAGGTTATGTTGTTGAAAGATCTGCACAATTTCCAATGGTACCTTTTGCTCTTCTAAAGGGATATCCCAGCAAGCATCATCCTGAGGGGTAGGTGGGTAATTTTTAGCCAACATTTCAAAAGAGGCATCACACACAGCTACAGGCATATTAAATACTTCATAAGCTGCTTGCAATACAGATTCAACTCCTCCTGATTTAATCCCGTTAAACATTCTAACATATATTTCTTTTAAATCCATAATACATAACCTCCATTAAGATTAGCATTAAAAATCTAAAATAATTTACTTCGTTGCACTAAGTATACTTTTGAGGATGATCACTTGTCAATGCTCACTAAGGACCTTTATGTCCCAAGAAGTTAATCAATCGATTTGTACAAAACCTCCAAAATCCATTTCAAAGTTTAGGCATCTGCACATTGTGTGTTAATTAACAAACAAATATACTGAATGTAGATAGGATTTTGATTTTTGAAATAAACCCATTTACATTCAATTAAAGGAGGAAAACAGTATTATGAATAAAAACTATCCACATCTTTTTTCAAGATTTAGGATCAACGGTATGGATCTTAAAAATCGTATTGTAATGGCTCCAATGGGAACTTTCTCAGAAGCTCGTAATGGTTTTCCAAATGAAAAGCAAATTGAATACTATAGAGCTAGAGCTCGTGGCGGAGTTGGAATGATTTTATTAGAAGGACAGTATGTTACAAATAAAACTGATCCTTGGATTGATTATGTCACTACCGCTGGAACAGATGAGCAAATGAAGGGATGGGCTCTTCTTGCAGAAGCATGCCATGCAGAAGGTGCTAAAATTTGTCTACAATTAAGTTGTGGTTTAGGAAGAAATGCTTTTCCTTTTAGTGATGAGCAAATGGTTTCCGCTTCAGAAGTCCCCTCCTTTTATCATCCAGAGCAAAATTGTCGTGCACTGACCATCGAAGAAATTCATGATATCGTAGAACATTATCGAATTGCTGCTAGAAATGCTAGTACGGCTGAAGCAGATGCAGTACAGATTCACGCCCATGCTGGATATATGTTAGATCAATTCATGACTCCAGCTTGGAATAAACGTACTGATGAGTATGGCGGTAGCTTTGAAAATCGTATGCGAATTGTCAAAGAAATCTATGAAGCAATCCGTGATGAAGTAGGTCCTGATTATCCTATTCTAATACGTATGGCGGCTGATCATGATTTCCCTGGTGGAAGAACCTTAGAAGAAAGTATCGAAATTGCCAAATATTTAGAAGAATTAGGTATTGATGCCTTTGATATTGATATGGGATGCTACGAACGAAAACAATGGATAGTCCCTTCTATTTATTCTGGTGATGCATGTATGGTTGATTATGCTGCTAAAATAAAAGAGGCTGTAAGTGTTCCAGTGCTAGCAGCTGGTACATTTACTCCAGAAACTGCCGAAGAAGCTTTAACAGATGGAAAATGTGATGTGGTCATGTTTGGACGTCAATTAATTGCCGATCCAGATATGCCTAATAAGCTGCTTGATGGTATGGAAGAAGATGTAAGACCATGCCTGTATTGTAATGAGGTATGTGTTGGAAGACTTTATGAAAATAGAGTTATCTCCTGTGCTATAAATCCACAGGCGGTATTTGAAAAAGAATATCCTCTAGTAAAAACCAATCGTCCAAGAAAAGTTGTCGTGGTAGGTGGAGGACCTGGAGGAATGGAAGCAGCACGGGTAGCCGCCCTCCAAGGACACCAAGTTACTTTATACGAAAAAAGTGATGCCTTAGGTGGTCAATTAATTGCAGCTTTCCAACCCCCCTTTAAAAGAAGACTACGTTTATTTGTAGACTGGCAAAAACTTCAAATCCAAAAAGCTGGTGTAGTCATAGTACTAAACAAAGAAATCCATGCAGACTCGCCTGAACTTGAAGATGCTGATCGCATTATTGTTGCTATTGGAGCTGAAGTCTTTAACCCACCTATATCCGGCATAGAAAATACAGTCAATGTGCTAGAAGCTCATTTAAATCCTGAAAAAGTCAAAGGAAACAAAATCGTGGTAGCTGGTGGTGGGGCCTCTGGTTGTGATTGTGCCCTTGAACTCGCTATGGAAGGTAAAGAAGTTTCTATTGTAGAAATGGCACCTGAGATTGCACCAAATATGCTTTTAGATAATAGAAATCCCCTACTTTTCCGATTAGAAGATCACAATGTAAAACAATATGCTGGACATAAAATTACCGAAATCACTTCTAAAGAAGTAAAAGCTATTGATGGCGATGGAAAAGAAGTATTCTTTCCTGCCGATACTGTTATTAGCGCTTTCGGCATGAAGGCTCGTCACAAGCTTGCAGAAGAAATTGCTTATAAGTATCCAACTACAGCCATTATTGGTGACTGTAATGAAGTAGCACAAATCGGTGGTGCGGTAAGAAATGGTTTCTTTGCTGGATGGAGTCTCCACTAAGAAAATAAAAAGGGCTGATCTGTTCACCAGATTTCAGCCCTTTACTTTTATTAATGAACTGTCCCATAAACTCCAAAATAACCTAAGCCTGATTCCTTTTAAGTTATGTTGCTCTAAATTATTCTATGAAATTTACAAAAATTGTGTATTAATTTATCTAAACAAAAACTGTTATAGCGAAAGTAATTATAAGAATTACAATCATTAAAATAGAGCATAAAATAACCTTACTAAAATTAACTCGTTTTTGTTTATATCCCTCATAAGCTGCACTTATTATCGTATAACCCATCATTAACTCAATAATCATTACAAATACCATGAAATATTTAAAGTAAAACAAACTTAAATTCCTCCTATGTTAGAGAATGGTTTTATACAACTATGATTTAACCTAATTTTTTCATATATAGTATATTTAAAATAAAACTCTAGGATTTTCCCCTATTAACTAGACTCTGGGATGGTACTTAGGATTTAAAGCCTCTCCTTGCCAAAGTGTATAAAGGATTAATCCCACGAAACAAAACACTCCTCCAGTAATCATAGCATACTCAATCCCAACATCGGCTATTTTCCCAAAGATTAAATTTGTACAAACAGCGATCATGTTCATCATAGATGAATAAATAGATAAAATGGTGGCACGGTTAGATGCTTTTATTTGACGATTTTGAATATCCATGCTTACAGGGATGAACAAAGAGGTTGCCACCCTTAAAATGACTATTCCCAATATAGAAATCATGAAATGAGGTAGTACTGCCATGAGGATGCAAGATACTGCTGCTATACAAAACAAAAACTTTATGACCATACTTTCACCTAGCCAAGTGGTAAGTTTGGAAGAATAAGCAGATAGCATACCAGATAAAGTAACAGCAATATAAATGTATCCCATATATTGCGTTAATATCCCTGAACGTACATATTGTATTTGGCTAAGAAAAACCGTAATGGTCTGATGACTTTCCATAAGTAAAGCTGAGGAAATCAAAAAGAGAATAAATTTCTTATTTTCTCCAATAGAAACTGCAAGTGTTTTTAATGGTTTACCCAATGGGATCCTTACATCTGACTTATGGTGAACCCCACTGAGCATGAAGGAAAGGATCATGGCTAGCCCGTAGGACAGCATAGTAAAAAAAGCTGCCTGTCTATAATTATCTTTGATCACTAGAGAAAATATCATAGAGGCAATCACCAATCCCCCATTACTCATAGCATTATAGATGCCGAAGATCTTTTGATTATCTTTTTTTCCCGCGGACAGGTATAAATAAGCCGAATCACAACCCGATAATCCTGATAGAACTATAGATAATATAAGTCTTTCCGCCAGAAACCATATAAAACTATCGGCTTTCCAAAATATAATCTTGGATATAAAGTAGAGAATATTACATATAAGAATCGTTTTTTTATACCCTATCCTATCCGCTATATATCCCCAAGGGATTTCACAGGCAATCATCACCACTAGAGAAATGCTTTCTATAAGAGTGATCTCAAAAACAGAAATTCCCTGGGACTGACGATAAAGGGTCGCTATGGGTCCATAAAACACCATACCCTGTAATAAAGCAATACCATAGAGCAAATAGATATTCTTTTTATTATCTTCCAATTTAAAACCTCCATATCATTTTTTGCACAATAAATAACCTATTGGAATAGGCTAAGAAAATATGATATGGTTTTTAAATTGGACAATTCATAGATAGCTCTCCTTTTATTATAGTTAATGTATGGATTTCAGTTTTTTTATCTCCTTTAATATCTCATGATATTCTTCATCCAATGCTTCTATATCATCATCTTTTGAAGGCATAGATAATTTTCCTATCACTTCTGCCATACGATTTTGCAAGACAAATATTCTCTTCTCTACTTCTTCCTTCGTATCATCCAATGGGGTATTCCTTTTCTCTAAATATTCCTGATAAGTGCCCCTAAACATTTCTATTTTATGGTTGTTTATGGTCATAATATGATCTGCAATAGTACTTACAAAGCTTCTATCATGGGAAACCAGTAACAATGTCCCTTGATATTCCTTAAGAACTTCTTCCATGACCTCTATAGAGTTGATGTCCATATAATTGGTAGGCTCATCTAATATCAATAAATTCATATCCTGTAATAATATTTTGGCAAAGGAAACCTTCACCCGTTCTCCTCCACTTAGTACCTCTACTTTTTTGTAGACATCTTCTCCCTTAAATAATAGACGGGCCAATAGTATTCTTGCAAAGGTTTCATCATAGATGCTACTTTCCATAACATTTTCTATGATGCTTAGATTTTCCTTTAAAATATTCATATTTTGATCAAAGTAGCCTATCTTGGCTCTTTTAGCTATTTTTATGGACTCCTCTCCGTTTATGATCATTTTGACTAGGGTACTTTTTCCGCATCCATTGGGACCGATAAAAGCCACTTTGGCACCATTATTTATTTTAAAATCGCTATCTTTCAAGATGGTTTTTTCTCCAAAGGTTTTATGAATATTTTTTCCCTCTATAAGGATTTTGCTATAAAGCCTATCTTGATTGACTATGTCTAGCTTGATTGCCTCTAATTCTTTAGGTTTTTCTTTGCTTTCTAAATGCTCTATTCGTTTTTCAATATTTTTAGCTGCTCTATCCAAGGTCGCCTTAGCCTTTTGTCCTCCCATTTTGTGAAGTCTAGCTTCAGAATTTCCCATTCTTTTAGGCGGCCTCTTTATACTTTTTCCCTTCTGTTTTGTGTCCTCAATAACCCCTTCTAAACGTTTCTTTTCCTTGATATATTGCTGGTATTCAAATTGAGCCCTTTCTTTTTCTTTGGATTTTTGTAGGGCATAATCACTATAATTTCCATTATAGATATTTATCTTACCATCTTCTAGCTCCCATATTTTATTACATAATTTATCCAAAAAGCTTCTATCGTGGGAGATGATCATTAAAGATCCCCTATATTCTTGAAATCTTTTTTCCACCAGTTCAATAGCCTCCATGTCTAAGTTACTAGTAGGCTCATCGGCAAATATTATTGAACTATCTTTACTTAAACCCTGGGCCAATTTAAACCTGGTTTTTTCTCCTCCACTCATATTTTGCTTCCAAGTCGTTGATACTCTAAACTTTGAAGCCATCTCTTCACTTATTTGTATACTCTCCGCTTCCTCCAGTTGAGAGATATAAGAGTACCCTCCATACAACCTAACAGTTCCCTCATCAGACTGTACCTTTTTACTTAAAATATTCATTAACGTAGTTTTCCCTACTCCATTGGGGCCTACAATTCCTATTCTATCTTCAGCATAAATTTTTAAATTCTCGATATCTAAAATTAATCGATCTCCAAAATACTTTTTTATTTGATTTCCTTCCAATAATAACATAAAAAAACCTCTCCTTATAATGTAGTGGAGAGGATAGCGTCACTCTAATAGAATTGGATCAACATAAAATATAAATAGACAGAGCCTTCTATTTTACGTGTACCAATAATATTTTATAGACAAGCTATTACAGATTTCAAACACTATCCACTCACAAATTTAGAAAAATGCACAGGTACAAAGGCTTTCTATTAATCCTTCATTTTACACAAATCTTTAAAGTGAATTATATAATCATTCTGTAAATACCTTGCCCTTTCTTAATATTTTAGATTTAACATCATTATACCTATAATCCTCCTATCCTGTCAACAAATGACAGGATAAGGGAAAAATAGACTAGATGGTAGCAGATACATGATGGGATGACACATCAATCTACAACCCTCACTTACTTTCCTTTTCTTTTTAAAATATTAATAAAAATGACAGAGGAGGATCCCCTGTCATTTTTCATATTTCTATTGATTTTTTAGCATTCCTTGTTCTTCTAGAAAATCATGGGCAACATTTTTGGGTTTTTGTTGCAATTCATCTACTTGATAATTTAGTTCCATCATAACTTCATCAGTTAATACTTCTCCTAGTTCTGCCAGGATGGATTGAATTTCAGGATATTCCTTTAGCGTTTGGCTTCTAATGATAGGAATAGCATAATAGGGGGGAAAGAAGTTTTGATCATCCTTTAGTACTTGAAGATTAAACTTTTTCAAAAGGCCATCGGTGGAAAAGGCATTTGTTACATCAATTTCTTTATTCTCTATTGCAATATACCGATTTGAACCATTGATGCCTATTTCATTTTTAAAGCTAAAGCCATAATGTTTAGCAAGTCCCACAATGCCGTCTTCCCTATTTAAAAATTCTAAGGTGGAACCAACGGTCAATTGATTTCCAACCTTTGCTAAGTCACTGATGGTTTCTAAGTTGTATTTCCCAGCAATTTCTTGACTAACGGCTAGTGTATAGGTGTTATTAAAGTTCATTTGCTCTAAGACTTCCAGATCAAATTTTTCTTTAAAATCCTTTTTCACTGTATCATATACCTCATCCATATCAGTAATGGGTGGGTAACTTAAGGTATCCCCATAGGCAGTACCGGTATATTCTAGATACATGTCAATATCACCTGATTTCAGGGCATTAAAGCATACTTGAGTACCTCCTAAGCCTGATCGTCGATTCACCTTAATATCGCTTCTATCTTCAATTAATTCTGCCATAAGCTCGGTAGCAATGCGCTGTTCGGTAAAGTCCTTTCCTCCAATGGTGATGACTTTATCTGCTGTATTGATATTGCCTAAGCCAGTAGAAATCATGATGGCTATAAGAATTATTGCCGTCAATGCTAATATTCCTTTTTGATTTTTCCTTGTTTTATACAAAGCTTTTTTAGAAACGCCCTTTGTATTTTGTAAACTTATAGGAGTAACTAATTTTTCGATCAGCCCAAATATAAAGTCCACAAGCAATGCCAAGATACATGCTGGTATGGCCCCTGCTAATATTTGATGAGTATTGACTGTACTAATACCCGAAAAAATCAAAAATCCAAGGCCTCCGGCCCCGATAAAAGCCGCCATGGTCATCAAGCCTACAGCAGTAACGGCTGAGATACGGACACCCGCCATAATCACTGGTAGTGCTAGGGGAATCTGTACCTTAATGAGTACTTGGGATCTAGTAAGTCCTATTGCCTTTGCAGATTCTAAGGTATCTTCATTAATGCTGGTAATGCCCGTATAGGTATTTTTTACGATGGGCAAAAGAGAATATAATATGACAATAACCACAGAAGGTACAGAACCAATCCCCAATAGGGGAATAATAAGGCCTAGTAGGGCCATACTTGGAATAGCCTGTACTATATTTGTTGCCCCTACTACAGCTCTACTGGCTTTTTGAAAATAGCTAATAAAAATACCCAAGGGTACACCAATGAGTACCGCCAATCCCACTGCAATGGCTGTCAGAATGATATGCTCTGTGGTGAGGGAAATCACTTGTTGTATATTATTTATAAAATAAGACAAGAAAGCCATCATCTATTCCACCTCCCCATCCGGAACAATGTATTGTTGACTCAGTGTATTGACAAGGCTACTTTGGGTAATTAGTCCAATTAGCATGCCTCTCTCATCTAATACAGGGATTTCAGATACATCATCTGTATTGACCATTTTGAGAATATTAATAATGGTATCCTCTGGATGGGTGGTGATAAAGTCTTTCAGCATAATATGATTGACTTCTATAGAACGATCCTTTTGCTTAGCGATTTGCTTTGCTTTAATGATGCCCTGCAGTTTTTGGTTTTCTCCCTCTACCACCATAAGGCTGTTGACATTTCTCATGCGCATATTTTCTAAACATCTCGATAGAGGAAGATCAGGGGTACAGGTCACAGGATTTTCAATCATAATGTCCTTTGCCCTAATATATTTGGGGGATCCCCAAATTCTGTTTTTCCCTACAAACTCCAATACAAAATCATTGGCAGGGTATTTTAAAATATTTTCTGGTGTATCATACTGCACAATTTGTCCCTTATTCATAATACATATTTTATCTGCAATTTTTATGGCTTCTGCCATATCATGGGTGACGAAAACAATGGTTTTCTTCACTTTTCTTTGCAAGCTTACCAACTCATCCTGCAGTTGATTTCTTGTAATAGGGTCAAGAGCTGAAAAGGGCTCGTCCATTAAAATAATATCCGGATCCAAGGCAAAGGCCCTTGCCACTCCTACTCTTTGTTGCTGCCCTCCACTTAATTCAGTAGGATAACGATCTAAAAACTCTTCTTCTAGCCCTACCATTTTCATCAGTTCTAGGGTACGATTATTAATTTTTTCTTGAGGTAATTTCTCGACGCGGGGGATAACTTCAATATTTTCTCTTATGGTCATATGGGGGAAAAGACCAGTTTGTTGTATAACATATCCTATTCTTCTGCGGAGTTCAATAGGATCTTTTGTAGAAATATCCTCCCCATTGATGAAGATGTTGCCAGAGGTGGGTTTGATTAATCTATTAATCATCTTTAGCGTTGTGGTCTTTCCACATCCGCTTAAACCAATGAGTACAACCAACTGTCCCTCTTCAATTTCAAAGGAAATGTCCGATAGAATAGTTGTATCTTTATATCTTTTTGTTATGTCATTAAATTTGATCATTAACGTCCTCCTTCCATTTAAAAATAGAATCTGCCAACTCTATTATAATATTATGTTTTTAGTTAGTCAAGAAAATGACTACTGTTGGCATCATTATTTCAATTTTATCCCATCAAAGTAAAAATCTAGGTATTTCAAAGCTAAGATACATATTTTCATTTAAAAAGACAAAGGATCTCTTTAAAATCCTTTGTCTTTTCCCTCTCTGTATGTGTTTTCTGATTATAGAGCGATTTCTATTCCTCCTAGTAGAACAAGCAATGCCCCCGCGATTAAGGGCGCATATTTACCAAAAAATCTACCTAATACTCTATTTCCCATACCTCTGCCTAACATAATGGTAAGGATACTTAGGACAAAGGTGGCCACAAGAGTTATATGAATATTTACTCCTGTGATACTGGCAGCTATGCCCGTGCCTATATTGTTCAAAGTTAATCCCAGTGCCACAAAGATGGATTCCTTCATATCAATATGGCCAGAGCAATCTGCATCAGACTTTCTTGCATAATTTTTCATATCCTCGATATCCTTAAGAGCCATGGTCCTGGCAGGGGTGTTTCTTTCTAGCTTCACTAGACTTTCCACAATAAAGTATATTCCTAAAAATACAATCATACCCCCACCAAGAAGATTGGCTACAAAGGGAGGAAAAAGTTTCGATATATAGGTTCCAAAAACCATGGACAAAAATGTCCCCAAGGTTGTGATACAAGCAATCATTATATTTACAGAGATTCCTATTTTAATTTTTTTTATCCCATAAGCTATACCCACAACAACATTGTCCAGACAAGCAGATATACTAAATAATAAAGCGGGTAATATTATTTTCATATTTATATACTCCTTTGTTTCCTACTATTGTTGATTTTCTACTCAGTAGGCCACTTTATATATAAATATGCGTAAACTTTCCTATTGGTTCCTCATGGACAGGTAATATATATTTATTTTTTGTACTTATAGCTGATTGGGTAAATCAATCTCTTTATCAAAATCTTCCTTAAAGGCTATATACTTATCCAATACATCCGGATTGTCCTCTAGAAATTGATTCATAACATACATACTCTCTAAGGTTGTCAGGCTCACATCATGTTCTATCATTTCAGTATCTTTAAGGAGGGTTTTTCTTATACCCAGATTTTTCAAAAATTTTTCTATAATTTGATGCCTTTTCAAGAGAAAGCCTCCGATTTCCTTCCCTTCCTTGGTCAATTGTATAATGCCATATTTTTGATAATCCACTAATTCCAATTCCCTTAGCTTCTTGACCATATTGGTGCTGGAGGAAGGACGAACATTTAGTTTTTCTGCCAATTCATTCACTCGTATATATCCATCTTTTTGACATACTCTATAAATCATTTCCAGATAATCCTCCATACTGGAAGTGAGCAATTTGTCTTCTACGTTTAGCATTTGATACCCTCGCACGGTATGAAATTCTCTATCCTTTTTCATTTATCCCATCTCCTTTTTTTGTTTACCTTTCATTGTGTAACAAATTTACCCTATTCTTCATATCTTATTATTAGCTACGGCAAACAAAGTTTCCTATGACTAATTTATGTGATCAATAACAAAAAAATTAATAGAAGGGAGTTTATTCTATGAATATAAATTTAATTCCATTACACCAATTACCCGTTGGTTCCTTTGGCAAGGTGAAAAAGCTTGTTTCAGAGGGGGTAGCTCGAAGACGAATGTTGGATTTAGGGTTGATCTATAACACAACTGTAGAGTCCATAAGGAAAAGTCCTGCAGGTGATCCTGTAGCCTATGGCATTAGGGGAGCTGTTATTGCCTTGAGATCAGAAGAAGCTTCTCAAATTCTTGTAGAATCAATTGAATCATAAAATTAGGAGGTTGTATAAATGGGTTTAACGAACCAATCTACTGGTTTAGGGGCTTTAGATCAAATGTTTGAGATCCAATTAGAATCCCCAGACGATATTGTCATTGCTTTGGCAGGCAATCCCAACACAGGAAAAAGTACAGTATTTAATAGTCTTACCGGTCTAAATCAACATACTGGCAACTGGCCTGGCAAGACCGTGACCAATGCTCAAGGGAGATATGCTCACCGGGATAGGCCTTATGTATTGGTTGACCTACCTGGCACCTATTCCTTATTGGCTAACTCTGTAGAAGAGCAAGTCGCTAGAGACTTTCTTTGTTTTGGCAATCCCCACGCCACAGTAATCGTAGCCGATGCTACTTGTTTAGAAAGAAACTTAAATCTTGTACTTCAAATTTTGGAGATCACTGATAAGGTGGTTCTTTGCGTAAATCTGCTAGACGAGGCCAAAAGAAAAAAAATCACCGTAGATCTAAAAAAGCTTTCAAGCCTTTTGGGCATTCCTGTGGTAGGGACCACGGCAAGAAGTGGCCAGGGTTTGGAAGAGCTTAAAGATACCGTGGAAAAGGTAGCTTTAGGTAAGATAGAAACTAAGCCTATTAAAATTTCCTATCCTAAAGACTTGGAAAAGGCAGTGGAAGAAGTTGAAATCTATATAAATGATGTGGTCGATCATAAAATAAATAGCAAATGGGCTGCCCTGCGTTTAATGGATGGAGATCAGGCCCTATTGGCTTCTATGAAAGATTATCTTGATCTGGATTTATCTCAAGATAATGGGCTAAAAGAAAAAATTACTCAGGCTAGAGAAAACTTAGAAACCGAAGGAATTGAAAGAGAAAGTTTAAGAGATCTTATTGTGTCCAGTATTGTTCAAACCGCTGAGGATATGAGTAAAAAAGTAGTATCCTTTGAAAATAAACATTATAATGCCTTAGATCATCGAATTGACAACATCCTTACTTCTAGATTATTTGGCATTCCCATCATGATTGCCCTTTTAGGCGTAGTCTTTTGGATCACCATTGAAGGGGCAAATGTTCCCTCTGAGCTGTTGGCCAAGGGATTGTTTTGGATTGAAGATCATCTAACTACCTTTTTCCATGGGATAAATGCTCCCCAATGGCTCCATGGCCTCCTTGTATTAGGAGTTTACCGTACCTTGGCTTGGGTAGTCTCTGTCATGCTTCCCCCTATGGCTATCTTTTTTCCTCTTTTCACTCTATTAGAGGATTTAGGATATTTGCCTAGGGTGGCCTTTAATCTAGACCATTATTTTAAAAAGGCCTGTGCCCATGGAAAACAAGCCTTGACTATGTGTATGGGTTTTGGATGCAATGCTGCAGGGGTTATCGCCTGCAGAATCATTGACTCACCTAGGGAAAGACTAATTGCTACCATCACCAATAACTTTGTCCCCTGTAATGGTAGATTTCCTATTTTAATTGCTTTAGCAAGTATGTTTTTTGTAGGGGGCACTGGTCTTATGAGTTCCTTTGGGGCTACAGGCGCGGTATTATTGGCAATTTTATTAGGAGTGGGGATTACCCTAGTCATTTCTAAAGTACTATCTAAAACGCTGTTAAAGGGACTGCCCTCTTCCTTTACTTTAGAATTACCTCCCTATAGAAAGCCTCAAGTAGGAAAAATCATTGTTCGCTCTATTTTTGATCGTACTTTGTTTGTACTAGGCCGGGCAATCGTAGTGGCAGCACCCGCTGGGTTAGTTATCTGGGGGATGGCTAATGTGCCCGTAGGGAATGTAAGTTTGCTTACCTATTGTGCCCAGTTTTTAGATCCCTTTGGGAAGCTTTTAGGTATGGATGGGTATATCTTAATGGCCTTCATATTAGGGCTACCAGCGAATGAGATTGTCATTCCTATTTTGATTATGAGTTATATGTCCCAGGGAGCTATGTTGGAATTAGATAGTCTACATCAGATGAAGCAATTATTTTTAGATAATGGTTGGACTTGGTTAACCGCTGTTTGTACTATGCTCTTTGCCCTAAATCATTGGCCCTGTGGCACTACGCTCTTTACTATTCGTAAGGAAACCCAGAGCTGGAAATGGACTGGAATGTCTTTCTTGGTACCCACTATAACGGGTATAGTAGTGTGTTTTGTGGTTGCCCAGGGGGCAAGGCTACTGGGATTAGTATAAAAATAATGTCTAATAGAGGCGGTTCATAAACCAACTCATAGCGTAAAATATTTATCTTCCTCCCATTTTAAAGGGTTGGTTTCTATGTATCCATATATCTTCAAATATTTTTTCCTACTTCTAATGATGTGGTCGTAGTATCCCCATTGCCAAACTTTTTTGCAAAAAGGCGGATAAATTTTATTTTTATCACCTCTTATCTATTCATCTGTTGTCATTGTTTTAAACCATTGAATGGTTTCTTGTAGGGGCAGACACATAGATCTTCCCCTACAAGAAAACATCCCAATGGCAATGTTCCTTAAATATCTTCACAAATTCTTCTAAATACTTCCCATCAACTTCATCAAATCGATTAAAGACTGGGCTATCAATGTCTAATATTCCGATTAATTTATCCTCTTTTATAATGGGGACTACAATTTCGGAGTTGGAGGCGCTGTCGCAGGCAATGTGCCCTGGAAATTTGTGTACATCTTCTACAATAATGGTTTTCCTTTTCTGGGCGGCTGTACCACATACTCCTTTTCCTAGATCTATACGGATACAAGCGGGTTTCCCTTGGAAAGGGCCTAGGATCAATTGGTCTTCTCGATAAAAGTAAAAGCCTGACCAGTTAATATCTTTCATGGTATTAAAGAGAAGAGCAGCAGCATTGGCACTATTGGCTAGCCAATCTCTTTCCCCTTGGACTAAGCCCTTTAATTGCCTTAGGGTGATATCATAATACTGTTTTTTATTTTCAATATTCATCTGTTAATCTCTCCTTTTTTACAAGAAGGGCTATAAAAGATTATCTTTTATAGCCCTTACTATTATTTTCCACAACATTTCTTATATTTTTTCCCACTACCACAGGGACAGGGATCATTTCTCCCTATCTTTTGTTCTTTCACAATGGTTTTATCTCTTTTTTGTTGTTTTGCAATCTCTTTTCTTTTTTCCTCACTTAATATATTGTCCCACTCTGGCAAAGTATATAGCCACTCAGCTGGAACGGCGTGCATATTGTAATATAGTTTTTCAAAATCTATTTCAATATCAATGGTTGAATCCCCATCTAAGGATTCTACATCCATTGGAGTTAGGATACTATCATTTATGCCATCTAAAAATCCTAAAAAATATACCTCGCTCATATTGTACTCTTTGGCTAATTCACTAACCTTGCCTTGGATGTTTTTCTGAGATTTATCTAAGATACTTTGGTATATTCCTTGTTCCTGTTTGCAAAAAACATCCCAAAATTCCATTTGTTCCTCTTGGGTTGTATGACCAGTAATCGTTTTTTTCCACTCTTGATATAGGCTCATGTCTCGTCTCCTTCATTTCTTGATTTCAACAAGACTATTATATTATACAAAGATTATCGATTCAATATTTATATTATGTTTTATTTTTTCCTCTCTGGGTATATTCTATATTAGTAATTAAATTGATTTTAGGAGGAGAATATAGTATGGAAAAATTAGCAGGCTTATTACAAACTGGAGATTGGAAGGGTGAAAAACATGTTCCTGTTATTCACGTACCTGAAAGTGTTGGAGCCGATGAAAAATTTGAGTTAGGGATTTCTATCGGAGATGAAATTTCCCATCCAAATACTTTGGAACATCATATTGTATGGATTAAGGTATTCTTTAAGCCAGATAGTGTAAAATTCCCTGTAGAAGTTGCTGACTTTAATTTTAGCGCTAACGGAGAGTATGACGTATATACTGACTATGTTGGAAAGACTGAATTAGCTCTTAAAGAATCTGGTACTTTCTATGCTCTAAGTTATTGCAATATTCATGGTTTATGGGAAAATTCCCAAAGATTGGAAGTCAAATAATAACTCTAGAAGCTCTTACATATTCTTCCTAGAGTTTGACCGTCAGAGATTCCTTGGGCACGGGATATCGTGCCCCATCTCTTTTTTTAATCTATTATTTTATATTTTCGTGCTTTAAAGGCCACGGTTTTATGGGTTATGCCTAAGGCTTTCCCTGCAGCATTAAAACTGCCAAACTTGTTGATAGCCGACTCAATAATTTCCTTTTCGTATTCCTCAAGGGTAGCTATACAGCCCTTATTATTCATATTGATCAGTCCAGTTTCAGGGGATTCCGAACTTACAAACTCATAGATATTAGAGATATAATCAGGCAAATCATATATCTCTACGATCTCTTTACTCGATAAAGCGATAATTCTTTCAATTAGGTTTTCTAACTCCCTTATATTGCCAGGCCAATGATATTGGCTCATGGCCTCTAAGGCTTCTCTACTAAATTCCACAGGGCTTTTTCCCATCTCCTGAGAGATTTTGCAGACAAAATGTTTGGTCAGTCGAGAAATATCTTCCATTCTTTCCCGCAAACTAGGCAGGCATAGAGGAATAACATTTAGACGATAATAGAAATCCTCTCTAAAATCTCCTTCTTTCACCATTTTTTCTAAATCTTTATTGGTGGCAGAAATTATCCTTACATCCACCTCTAACGTCTCATTGCCTCCTACCCGTTCAAATCTTTTTTCCTGAATAACTCTTAGGAGTTTAACCTGCATTTCTAAAGGAAGGTCCCCTATCTCATCTAAAAATATCGTTCCACCCTGGGCCAATTCAAATTTTCCTATTTTCTTTCTTATAGCACCTGTAAAGGCTCCCTGCTCGTGTCCGAATAATTCAGATTCTAACAAAGTAGAGGGGATGGCACCACAATTAACCACCACAAAGGGCTGATCTTTTCTTTGGCTATATTTGTGGATGGCTTCCGCTACCAATCCCTTGCCTGTACCACTTTCTCCTCTAATCAAAACAGTGGAAGTGATTTGAGAAGCTCTTTGTGCCATTAACAAAACTTTTTTGATGTTTTCACTTTCCCCAATGATTTCTTTAAAGGGCCCCTTTAAACCCATAATCTCATTTCCTTTCAATTCATATATCTTAGTTGATCTATTTGCATCTCTTTCCCTAATTCCATAACTTGCTACTACGCCTTTAAATTGATTTTTGGAAAACATAGGCCAAGCCTGTACCTCGGAAATAATGAGTCCTGCTTGATTGACAAGGGTACCTTGTGTGCTTTTTCTATCCCTGAAGGCATTGACTATGATCTTATCATGATTATCTTTTAGTATATTTTTCTTCTCCATAGGAACACCCTTAGGATAAAATAGTCTATAATAATGATCATTGATGTATTTAATATTTCCAAATTCATCTGTTACACAAATCCCTTGGTCACAATACTCAAATAAGAGAGAATAGTCTAATCCATGGGGTATCTGCTGCTCATTATACTTTTTTTGCAGCCCCCTGTTTGTTTCCCCTTTGGTTCCAATCTCTATTATTTTCATCCTATCCCTCCTGTGTTTATTCATATGCTTCTAGAAGCAATTACGTCAACACCAGTTCCTTGGATATTTTTTATAACAACTTGTCCTAACTTTACAGGTGCATTTAATTCTACACTGTTTATTTCTTTTATACATTGACTGATTTTATGCTTAGGTACCCCTCCTTTTGTTTTTATGGGTAATCTCGATAGGTGGGCATTGTTTACTTTTACTGTGGAAGTTAAAACTCTGGTTGGATTAGTTAGCTCCTTGATTCCATATGCCTGACCTCGGTTACATTGATTGCCCGTGACAATAACTTTCTCATCGATACGCTCCACTTCAAGATGACAGCCTATGGGACAAACTATACAAATCATGTTTTTCCTTTCCATCATACCACCTCCTTTTCTACCTCAACGGATAATATAGAGTCATTTTTATCTTTAAGCAATTCTAAATCCAATTTAATTCTTTCCATCTCACCAGGGGCCATGTGTTTCTTTTTAATCTCTCTCACTGGAACACCGTCTACTCTTATGACTAATTTTCCATGGGAATATACATTCTTTACCCTCATAAATAAATCCAAATTCTTTTCTAGGTTATCGGTACGGATAATCTGGGGAACAATGTAACCTACTCCATCACCAGGCCTAGCTTGTAGGGTACTTCCGTTTCTTATAAGCATATCCTTTACATATTTGGCTGCATTACTTCCTGCCCGTCTGCTCTCTTGACTGACATAATCTACTAAATCATGAACATGTACTACGTTTCCACAGGCAAATATCCCCTCCACAGTAGTTTCCATGGACTCATTGACTATGGGACCATTGGTTGCTGGATCCATTTCTATACCTGCACTTTTAGAAAGTTCATTCTCTGGTATTAATCCTACAGATAAAAGTAAGGTATCACATTCAAAATATTTTTCTGTTCCAGCTATAGGTTTTCTATGGCTGTCTACTTTGGATAGGACAACCCCTTCAATCTTGTCCTTTCCTTTAATATCAACAATGGTATGACTTAGAAGCAAGGGGATATTAAAATCCTCTAGACATTGAACGATATTTCGAGTAAGGCCTCCGGAATAGGGCATAACTTCTGCTACGGCACTTACTTCTGCCCCTTCTAAGATAAGTCTTCTGGCCATGATTAGTCCAATATCCCCTGAGCCTAAAATAAACACCTTTTTACCAACCATATAACCTTCCATATTGATATATCTCTGGGCTGTCCCTGCGGTAAATATCCCTGCTGGTCTAGAACCAGGTATGGCGATGGCCCCCCTTGTTCTTTCCCTACAACCCATAGCCAAGACAATGGCTTTTGCCTGAATGGTCATATAGCCATCCTCTGTATTAATGGCATGGATCAATCTATCTTGGGTAATATCGATTACCATAGTATCTAACTTGCATTCAATATCAAGCTCCTTTAATTGCTCGATAAATCTCTCTGCATATTCTGGTCCTGTAAGTTCTTCTTTAAACTCATGAAGTCCAAAACCGTTGTGTATGCATTGTTGAAGTATGCCTCCCAGTTCCCTATCTCGATCAATAACCAAAATACTATCTATCCCACTTTTCTTTGCTTCTATTGCCGCTGCCAGCCCAGCTGGACCGCCTCCGATCACAACAATATCATAATTTAGCACTTGACTCCCCCCTTATTTTTCTATTGAAACGGCTGCCCACTCTTTTACATCGCTACCGTCACTTCCCTTATGGGTCTTTTCTGTCAGAACATTGGAATTTCTCCCGTCCTTTAGGATTTCAGCCATATCCTTGCCTAATTCCCTTGCCAATATTTCCACAACTCTGGGGCCACAAAAGCCTCCTTGACATCTTCCCGTTCCTGGTCTCGCTCTTCTTTTTACCCCATCTACTGTAGTGGCTCCAGCCTTTCTTTTGATGATGTCGACAATTTCTCCCTCTGTAATATGTTCACATCTACATATAATTCTGCCAAATCTTGAATCTCTTTTGATGGTCTCCTCTTTTTCCTCTTGACTAAGCTGATCAAATCTTATTAGTTTTCTTCTTGTAGGATTAAATTCAGCTTTTTCTTCTAAGTTGCCTAGAATTTTCCCCACCAGACCGACAACATATTGGGCAATAGCAGGGGAAGAGGTTAGGCCAGGAGATTTAATGCCCGCAACATTGATAAAACCCTTTGCATCCTTAGACTCTTCTATAATAAAATCTCCCGTACTAGGCTCTGCCCTCAATCCTGCAAAGGTTGTTATGGTCATATGATAGGGTATTTTCTCCATAGTCAGTTTTGCAATCTCCTTGATATATTCCAACCGATCTGCTGTGGTACTCAGGTTTTCCCTATCATCTAAATCTTCAGCATCTGGGCCTACTAGGATATTTCCGTGAACAGTGGGGGTGACCAATATACCCTTTCCTAGTTTGGTGGGGCATTGGAATACTACGGTATTGACAATATTCCTTGCATCTCTATCCAACACAAAATATTGTCCTCTTCTTGGATTTATCTTAAAGGTCGGTTTTGCTATCATATTATTGATATGATCTGCATATACCCCAGCACAATTTATAATACACTTAGCCTGCATAGGCCCTTCACTGGTTAAAAGTTCATATCCTTTCTGGGTTTTCTGTATATCCTTTACTTCATGATTCAACAAGAGCTCTACTCCATTTTCTATGGCATTTTCAGCTAAGGCAATGGCCATTTCCCAGGGCCCAACAATCCCACCAGTAGCAGCATATAGTGCCCCTACTACATTGTCACTGATATTGGGTTCTAGCTCTTTTACTCTTTTTTTATCTATAATTTCCATATCTGGAACATGATTTTCCAATCCTCTTTGATATAACTTTTGAAGTTCCTTCATCTCTTCTTCACTAAAACCGATAACCAAAGATCCTATTCGATTAAATTCTACATCAAGATCATTACAAATTTTGTCAAACATTGCATTACCTTCTACATTAAATCTTGCCATCTTTGACCCTGGCTTAGCATCAAATCCTGCGTGTACTATGGCACTATTGGCCTTAGTGGTACCATTAGCCACATCATTTTCTTTATCGATTAATGCAATATTTAATTTATATCTAGATAATTCCCTTGCAATAAAGGTCCCTATAATTCCCGCTCCGATAATAACGATATCGTACATGAAAACCCTCTCTTTCCTATGAAAATTTGTATTCCCTAGATTCCGATCTTCTCTTCCTCAAAGTCCTTGAAAAATAGTACAAGAAAGCGGCTAACGCCGCTCTGATGAAATAGCAAAATTTGGTCTCTTGCGCTGAAAACCAACTTTTTTATTGTAGAAAAAAAGCCACACTAAGTCTTACCTATCTCCCCATAGGTAAACTTTAGTGTGGCTTTCCATCTTCTCTAAGCCCTCAATTAACTTTTAATTCATTCTATCATATTTACAATTTACTGTAAATGTTTTCATAGATTTCTATTCTTCAGAAGCTGCTGCCTCATCTACGGCTAATTGTTCTTCTACTTCTTCCCACTTCATAGCTCTGCTTACTGCTTTTTTCCAGCCAGCAAATAATTTTTCTTTTTGGTCTTCGCCCATTTCTGGCTTAAAGGTTCTATCAATGGCCCACTTCTTACCGATTTGTTCTTTGCTTTCCCAGAATCCAACAGCCAACCCTGCTAGATAAGCAGCACCTAAGGCAGTGGTCTCTGTTACTTCAGGTCTGTCTACTGAAACACCTAAAATATCAGACTGGAATTGCATTAAGAAGTTATTGGCAACGGCTCCACCGTCTACCTTTAAGGCTTGAAGATTGATCCCTGAATCTTCCTGCATAGCTTCTAAAACATCTCTAGTTTGATAGGCAATAGACTCCAAAGCAGCTCGGATAATATGATTTCTATTGGCCCCTCTAGTTAATCCTACCATGGTTCCTCTCGCATACATATCCCAATGGGGGGCTCCCAATCCTACAAAACCAGGGACTAAATATACCCCATTATTATCTTCAACTTCAGTGGCAAAGTATTCGCTATCCTTGGCATGGTCAATTAATTTTAACTCATCTCTTAACCATTGGATAACGGCTCCGGCTATAAATATACTTCCTTCTAGGGCATATTCAACCTTGCCATCTACTCCCCAAGCAATAGTGGTAAGAAGGCCGTTTTTGGAGGGTACCATTTCTTCCCCTGTATTCATTAACATAAAGCAGCCCGTTCCATAAGTATTTTTTGCCATACCCGCTTCAAAACAAGCCTGACCGAATAATGCTGACTGCTGATCCCCTGCTATACCTGCGATAGGTATCATAGCTCCGCCAAAGGTAGCTTCATCAGTATATCCATAAACTTCACTGGATTGTTTAACTTCTGGTAACATAGATGCTGGAATATTTAATTCTTCTAATATCTTCTCGTCCCACTTGAGATCTTTAATATTGTAAAGCATGGTTCTAGAAGCATTGGAATAATCCGTTACATGTACTTTCCCCCGAGTAAGGTTCCAAATAAGCCAAGTATCAATATTACCAAATAATAATTCCCCTTTTTCGGCTTTTTCTCTAGCCCCTTCTACATTATCAAGAATCCATTTAACTTTTGTTCCTGAGAAATAGGCATCGATAATTAATCCGGTATTATCTTTAATATATTCTGCAAGTCCCCTAGCTTTTAAATCGTCACAGGTGGAAGCTGTTCTTCTACATTGCCAAACGATGGCATTATATATGGGTTTTCCTGTATTTTTATCCCATACTACAGTGGTTTCCCTCTGGTTTGTGATACCGATGGCAGCCACTTCCTTTGGACTAACCCCAGCTCTTTCTAAAACTTCCCTAGCTACTCCACTTTGGCTTCCCCATATTTCCATTGCATCGTGCTCTACCCATCCAGCCTTTGGATAGATTTGGGTAAATTCTTTTTGAGCAACACTAACAATTTCACCTTCGTGATTAAATAATATAGCCCTTGAACTGGTAGTGCCTTGGTCTAACGCCATGATAAACTTTTTCTCCATAATTATCCCCCTTGTTTATTTTCTTGTTTCTACGATATTTGAAGTGTATCATCCTATAGTACAATACCATGATTCTATCTTATTTAAAATGGTAGTGGATCTTACTTGGTGGTATAAATTTTAATATAATTTCGTTATATTACAGAAAACAGGATAAGATAAATCCGCCTAAAGTACCGCCAACTAATGCAGAAATATAATCTGGGAAACCTTTGGAAAAGCTATCTCCACTAACCAATGATGCAACGAAAAGTCCTATTCCTGCTGCCCAAGCCATGTCTATCCATGCTCCTGTTTGGAATATCATATTTAAACCATGGTTTAGCGTCCATGTGGTTCCAACGATAAAGCCCGCTGCCATCCATCCGCCGATATTTCCCCAGTTTTCAACCATTTTTCCCCATAGCATTCTGATAAGAAATGGGAAAATAAATGCTCCTGCAAAGGTTGCCACTATATTTTGAAATGTCACTGATAATCCCCCCTTCATTTCGATTTAATTTTTGATTTCTATGCCTCTGCCTTTTGTGGCTCAGCCTTTTTCTTTTCTAAATATTGCTCACATTTTGCAGCTACAAAACCCCCAGCCATACCCCCAATTAATACAACAACCAAAGTTGGTAGGCATGATGTAAAGGCTTCTCCGCCTTGCATAAATACGTCTCTCATGGTTCCTGCCATTCCTATACCTGCTGCCATGTCTACAAAGGCTCCTCCGTTGTTTAATAGACCTACAGAATGGTTTAAGAACCACATGGTGCCAATGATAATAAATCCTGCGAACCATCCACCTCCAATTCCATAAGCATCGGCAAAGGCTCCCCAAACACTCATAACAAAAATACCTGCTATTGCCGTTCCAATAATTGTACCAAGATGTTTCATTGTTCCACCTCCTTAATATTTTGTGTTTATTTTAATCAACAGACAGGATTGTCTGGATTAAACTATGGGTATTTCTAATTTCCATCCATCTAATTGATAAAATGAATTTACTTGTGTTCCACTCCTGCCATAAATTATTGCAAATATCATGCCAAAATGTAAACGTTTAAATTTGGTGCAAACTTTGTTAAGTATTTAATTACTTGATACTTTTTCCCATTTTAGTTTAAAAAACTATTTGCACTTGATCCTTTTTACCAATCTATTCTAGGGATTATTTTTACTTCTAACATTAGCTGTTACATAATGGAAAATTTTATTTTTAACCAAGAGGACTTTGAATATTTATATCGAAGGGTTTAATAATATAATTTCAAATCTTCTATTTGGGGATAAATAAAATCGTGCTTTTAAAAATTAAAGGAGGGAGGAAAAAACATGTCTATCTAAAGTTATGCTTAAAGGGTTCATTCAAATTAATGATGTTATGCCTTTACATTTATTCAATCTTAGGGATGGGGGAATCGCTTTGAATAGTTTAATGAGTAAAGTAATTTTTTGTATTGGGGTTTTGCTTTTGCAAATGGGTCTTTATTTTTTTATTCCTTTTGGATGGGTATATTTACTACTCTCTATAATAGGAACCTTCTTCATTACCTTCATCATTTTAAAGTTAGATGGTTTCATGGATCTGGGAACAACTTTGGACAAGCCCGACCCAGAAAAAGATAAATCTTCCGTAACCAATCGAAAAGTTATCGGCAAACTTTTCGATCTATCTGAATCCATGAATTTTGATATTCAACAATTATTATGGCTATCTATTAATAATATAAAAGCATTTGAAAACCTTGCAAAGTTTTTCTATAAAATTCAAGAATATGGCGAACAAAATGCTGCCAGTGCAGAGGAAATAACCGCCACTATGGAAGAGTTTGTTGTCCATTCTGATGATTTAAATAACATTATTTTGGATGCAGAAGCAGAATCCAATAAATCTTATACTATGCTGGGAGAAAATAAAAACACTTTAGGGAGTATTCAAGAATCTATGTTGGACCTTACACAATCTATAGAAGAAACTTCCTCAAGTCACCAAAGTCTATATAGATCTTCCCAGGAGATAAACAAAATTATTGAGTATATACAAGAAATATCCAATCAGATTAATTTGTTATCCCTTAATGCATCTATTGAAGCAGCCCGAGCCGGTGATGCCGGAAGAGGCTTTTCTGTCGTAGCACAGGAAATTAAAAAGCTCTCTGGAGAAACCAATATGGCTACTGAAAAAATTGAAAATGTGGTTAATCAGATTCATAAAGATATCAATACAACCCATGGATCTATCGAGAAAATGATTAGAGAAGTCCATCAAACAGAGGCGATCGCTAAGGAATCTTCAGCTGTGGTTTCGGATATCGAACAAATTATTAATAATATAAAAAATTCCTTTAATGATGTGAAAAAGATCTCTGGTAGGCAGCTTATTTCCGCTAAAGAGATCAATGGGGAATCCCGTTCAACAGCAGCTGCCGTTGAAGAAACCCATAATATGTTATTTGAACTTTTAAAAATTGTAGAAATGCAGCAAAGCAAAAATAAGGAAATCATTGATTATGGCAATAAACTAGAAGTTGTTTCTGAGAAATTCCAAGAAAATATCGTCAAAGTAAAAGAGAATAACGAAATTATTATTGGGGTTAACCCCTTTACTTCACCAGAAAACATAAAAAACATGTATGCACCTATTCTATCCAAAACCTGTCAAGAAATTGGCTGTCGAGCCCGTACCATTATTGTCAAAGATTATGAGACATTAAATAATTGGATAAGGGATAGCAAGATTGATATAGGATGGTTCTCCCCCTTTGCCTATGTAAAAGCAAAGGAAAAAAGCAATATTATCCCATTGGTTACCCCTGTAGTAAATGGTAAAGATTCTTACCTGGGATATATCATAGCCAGGAAAAATAGTGGCATTCATAGGGTAAATGATTTAAAGGGTAAGGCCTTTGGATACGTAGATAAAAATAGTGCATCAGGCTATCTTTTTGCCAAAAACATCATGGCAGAGAACAATCTTTTTGATGAGGATTTATCAAAAACTATTTTCTTAGGAAGCCATGATAAGGTCATTCAAGCTGTGCTTTCAGGAGAGGTAGAGGCCGGTGCAACCTATAGTGAAGCCTTTGATCTGGCTGTTAAACAAGGGTTACCTATGGATCAATTGGAAATCATTATAAAAACAGATCCCATACCAAAGGATGTTATCGCTGCTCGGGAAAATATGCCCAAAGATTTATGGGAAAGTCTAAAAAACACCTTAGTAAATTTCCATAATGAGGATAATATAAAGACCCCTGTTGAAGCCTTTGTGGAAAGTAAAGATTCCAATTATGACATTATTAGAAATATCAGTAATGATCTTTAGAAATATTGTTTAAGAGCAAAACTTTTAGGTTGTTTTTTACAAAAAAATATGATTAAATAGATAAAATATGTAATTTTTTTGTTAATAGGCGGGTATAAATTGAATTATATTTCAATTAAAGGAGGGATTTTATTTGAAACTGACAACGAAAATATTGCTCGGTTTAATAGCCGGTATTATTTTAGGATTATTCCTAACTGGATCACCCCATATTGCTACCGATTATATCCACCCCTTTGGGACACTATTTTTAAACCTTATTAAAATGATTATTGTTCCCTTAGTGCTTTCTTCTCTTGTTGTAGGAGCGGCCAGTATTGGTGATCCCAAAAAATTGGGAAGAATTGGCGGAAAAACCATGCTTTATTATTTAGCCACCACCTGTGTAGCTGTAATCATCGGACTTATATTAGGAAATTTATTTACTCCCGGTGCTGGACTAACTATACCCATAGACGCCTCTGTGGAAGCGGTAGAAGCTCCTTCTTTGACTGAAACTTTACTGAATATGGTGCCTACTAACCCCATTGCAGCACTAGTCAACGGAGATATGCTGCAAATTATTGTCTTTGCATTATCTATTGGGATAGCTATTGCGGTCCTAGGGGAAAAGGGCAAACCCTTGTACAATTTTTTTGACTCCTTGGCAGAAGTAATGTATAAGATTACTGGGTTTATTATGACCTTAGCTCCCTATGGTGTATTTGCTTTAATTGTACCTGTAGTGGCAACCAATGGGCCTTCAGTCCTTCTTCCTCTTATTAAGGTAATTGCAGCCGTCTATATAGGGGCTATTATTCACTCGGCGGTAGTATATTCCTCTGCAGTAAAGCTTTTTGCTAAGATGAGTCCCTTAAGGTTCTTTAAGGGTATTTCCCAAGCAGCTACCGTAGCCTTTAGTACCAGTAGTAGTGCCGGTACTTTACCGGTAACCCTGCGAAATGTACAAGAAAACCTTGGGGTATCCGAAAGTATATCTAGTTTTGTCCTTCCCCTAGGGGCTACCATTAATATGGATGGTACGGCTCTTTACCAAGGGATATGTGCTTTGTTTGTAGCCCAGGTCTATGGCTTAGATCTTTCCTTAGCCCAACAATTGACTATTGTACTGACAGCCACTTTGGCTTCTATTGGCACAGCAGGAGTTCCTGGTGCTGGACTGGTTATGCTCACTATGGTTCTTCAATCGGTAAATCTTCCCTTAGAGGGGATCGCTCTTCTAGCAGGTATTGACAGAATTCTGGATATGGCTAGAACCACGGTCAATATTGTCGGGGATGCCTCTGCCTCTGTAGTGGTAGCAGCTTCTGAAGGAGAATTAGTTTCTATAGAAGATATTGAAATAGCAGAAAGTTATTAAGATTTTGCTCCACAATAAAAATATCTTCCTAGGGCCCTAGGAAGATATTTTTATTTTTCATATACCAGCTAATGGTTCTATCTATTCCTTCTTCAAAACTATACATAGGACTCCAACCAAGTTCTGTAGTTATCTTCGTATTATCTATAGCATATCTTATATCGTGACCCAGTCTATCCCTCACATGGGTAATTAGTTTCTCCCCTTTGTTTAAATACTTGAGAATAATCTCTACCATCTCAATATTTTGTTTTTCATTATTTCCCCCAATATTATACACTTCCCCTATTCTCCCCCTATGGAGCACAGCCTCTATAGCCCTACAGTGATCCTCTACGTATAGCCAGTCACGAACTTGTTTCCCGTCTCCATATATAGGCAAGCTTTTGTCCTTCAGAGCATTGTTAATCATTAAAGGGATTAACTTTTCAGGAAATTGGTAAGGTCCATAATTATTGGAACACCTTGTGATGTTTGTCGGTAAACCATAGGTCATAAAATAAGCTCTAACCAGCATATCTGCAGCAGCCTTTGAGGCCGAATAGGGGCTATTGGGGGCTAGATTGGTAGTTTCCACGAAAAACCCCTTAGTCTCTAAACTTCCATATACTTCATCTGTAGATATCTGAATAAATTTAACATGGGGTCTAAATTCTCTGCTGTGTTGATTATCAGGGTCGACCTTCCAATGCTTTTTAGCAGTATCAAGTAAGGCTTGGGTTCCTAGAATATTGGTTTTTAAAAATACTTCTGGATCCTCTATACTTCTATCCACGTGGGATTCGGCTGCAAAGTTAATCACCACCTCTATATCATAGCGATTAAAAACATCTTCTAATAACTCCCTATCACAAATATCTCCCTGTACAAAATGATATCTTTTATCCAGGGCAACATCCTCTAGATTTTTTAAATTTCCTGCATAGGTCAACTTATCAAGGTTGATAATGGAATAATCAAAATGCGAAAACATATATTTGATAAAGTTTGAGCCGATAAAACCAGCTCCACCCGTCACTAAAATATTCATGGCCTACTCCTTTCTTCTTTTTCTCCAGCAACAGTAAGTAAATATTGCCCGTAATCTGTCTTTTCATATTCCCGACCAAGGGCAGCAAGCTTACTCCTATCAATCCAGCCATTTCTATAGGCAATCTCCTCAGGACAGGAGATATAAAGGCCTGTTCTCTTTTGCATGGTCTGGACAAAATTTGAAGCATTCATCAGGCCATCATAACTTCCCGTGTCAAACCAAGCAAAGCCCCGTCCTAAAAGTTCTATATGAAGCTGATTTTCCTTTAAATAGGCATTATTTAAATCAGTAATTTCCAATTCTCCCCTAGGAGAGGGTTGTAAATTCTTTGCCTTTTCTATTACACTATTGTCATAAAAATACAATCCTGGCACCACATAATTAGATTTTGGATATTCTGGCTTTTCCTCTAGGGATATCACACGATTATTTTGATCAAATTCCACAACTCCAAAGTCCCTGGGCGAGGATACATAATACCCAAAAATTACAGCTCCTTTTTTCATGCTGGAAAGCTTTAAGAGTTTAGAAATAAAATTTTGTCCATAAAATAGATTGTCTCCCAATATAAGACATACATTATCTTCTCCAATAAATTTCTCTCCTAAAATAAAAGCATCGGCCAGCCCCCTTGGCTGTTCCTGAGCCTTATACTCAAGCTTCATCCCTAAATGGCAACCATCCCCTACAAGATCCTTATAAAAGCCTATATATTTAGAATCAGAAATAATTAAAACTTCATTAATCCTGGAAAGCATAAGGACAGATAAAGGATAATAAATCATTGGTTTATCATAAATCGGTAATAATTGCTTGCTCATACACTTGGTAATAGGGTAAAGTCTGGAACCCTCTCCTCCTGCTAAAATTATCCCCTTCAACCTAATCTCTCCTCTACTTATTTTATGGGTCATATTCATGACTTTCAATCTTATCATTTTACTACAATGAATTTTTATAGATAAGCACCATCATAACTTAGTCCGTTGTGCTAATTAAATTCCGATTTTCTCATGTTCCAAGGTCAAGAGTTTGTAAATTTGCCTTCAGCAGTATCAAAAACTCTCTACGCTCAAACACTTGATTTAAAACGCTTTAGGCTGCATTAACAAACTCTAAACCTCTGCACAAAGCAAACTCTCCATTTAAGGAGTACAACTCTTATATATCGTGAATTTTATAACTAAACGTGGGCTAAATCAAGGTGATTTATGCCTATATTGCCATCACAAATACTAATAGAAGATTAAATAAACTTATGACAATAAATGGATGACTCTCAGCTTTCTATTGATTTATATAGCTTTCAAGGGTGTATAAGAAATCCAGCTTAAGAATATAGCTCTATATAAATCCTATCGCGAATAATAGTTTATGTTATAATAAACTCAAATTGCTGGGAATGCCCCATCATATTATCCATCAAAAACAACTTTTTAGGAGTCCTCATTTATGAATATTCCATTTAATAAAATACATTTAACTGGTCATGAAGTTGAATATATTACTAAGGCACTGGAAATGGGTAGTGTAGTCGGAGATGGTTTTTTTGACAAAAAAGTAACCCGATTATTGGAAAACAGATTAAAAAGTATCAAAATATTGACCACTACCTCTGGTACCCATGCTCTAGAATTAGCTATGATGCTAATTAATATTAAATCTGGTGACGAGGTCATCATGCCCTCCTACACCTTCTCCTCTACAGCCAATGCAGTAATGCTACAGGGGGGAATACCTGTATTTGTAGATATTGATGAAAATACATTGACTATGAATTTAGAGGAAATGGAGAAAAAAATAACTGAAAATACCAAAGCCCTCCTTCCTGTTCATTATGGGGGTATTGGATGTCCAATGGATAAAATTATGCATCTAGCTGAAAAGTATAATCTATATGTTATCGAAGATGCCGCCCAGGTATTGGGTGCCACTTATAGGGGCAAACCCTTGGGAACATGGGGCCACATAGGATGTTATAGTTTTCATGGTACAAAGAATTATATCTCCGGGGAAGGGGGAGCCCTAAGTATAAATATCAAAGATCCCGCTCTATTGAAGCGGGCAGATTTTCTACGGCAAAAGGGGACCAATCGCAATCAATTTATCCGAGGAGAAGTTAGTCGTTATACCTGGATTGATGTGGGTTCAAGTTATGTACCCTCAGACATTTTAATGGCCATGCTTTATGCCCAATTACAGAATATCGATGAAATTATAAAAAAAAGAAAAATCATTGTAGAATTTTATACCCATCATTTACAGCAATACATAGATAAGGGCATTTTTCTTTCTATGACAAATGTTCCCCTTGATTTTCAGTCCAATTATCATAACTTTTATATTCTTCTTAAGGATAAAAAAACCCGGGATGATGTTATGAGTAGATTAAAAGAAAATCATATTCAGTCCACTATCCATTTTGTCCCTTTACATCATTCTCCCATGGGCCTTTCCCTAGGGTATCAAACTTTAGATTTACCTACCACCAAAAAAGTTGGAGACACACTGCTTAGGCTACCTTTATATACAGATATGGAGAAAAAAGAATTAGATTATGTTGTAGAAAAATTACATGAAATTTTGGGGGAGATATCTTGAAAGATGTGCGCTTTAGTGTAGTCATACCAGTATACAATAGTCATCATTCCATAGAAGAAGTTGTGCTCAGGATCATTAAAACCCTGGAAAGCTTAGACCAAACCTTTGAAATCATTCTAGTAGATGACCTATCTAAGGATAATAGTTTGGAAAAACTAAAAGAATTAAATGAAAGGGATAGTAGAGTTCATGTCATTGCCCTTCAAGAAAATCATGGTCAACAAGGGGCCATTAAAATTGGGATGGGGGCTTCTAAAGGAAGCTTCATTATCACCATGGACGATGATCTAGAACATCAACCAGAGGATCTCCCTTTACTCATCTCTGAAATCAATAAGGGCTATGATGTGGTCTATGGCATCCCGGAAAATAAAAAGTATCCCTTTTACAGAAAATTAGGTTCCAAATTAGTTGATGTCTTCTTTACGGTAGGTCTTAATAAGCCGAGAAATATTAAAATAGGAAGCTATCGAATGATTAATCGCAAAACTGTAGACAGAATATTATCGGACCATACTCCCTTTGTTTACCTAACAGCCATAACCCTTAAATTTACCAAAAATATAGGCAATGTATCTGTACAGCATGTGGAAAGAAAATATGGCAAGTCTAATTACAATTTTGTAAAATTAGCAAAACTTTTTATGAAATTATTTTTTTATTATAGAATAGCAGGAAAGTCCAAAGGACTTTCGAGTGAACTAACTTAATCTCTTACACTAGAGGAGGACGGATATGCGATTACTTATTTTAGGTGGAGGAAATAATCAATTAAATGGCATTAAAAGAGCCGTACAAAAGGGTCACGAGGTGGTGCTAACCGATTATTATCCCGATGCACCAGGAAGAGCCTATGCAAAGTACAATGAGGTAGTGAGTACCTTCGATGTAGAAGGAAATATAGAAGTGGCAAAAAAATACTCAGTAGATGGAGTCATGACCCTAGGCACCGACCAACCTGTCTATACCGTTTCCCGAGTAGCCTCAGCATTAAATCTGCCTCAATTTTTAGACATAGATACTGCCGAGGCTGTTACCAATAAAAAAATCATGAAAGGCATCTTTACAAAACACAATCTTCCCACGGTAAAGTACCGATTTCTCAACCAAGACTGTACGGAAAAGGATTGGGAAGGGATGAAATTCCCCGTAGTACTTAAGCCCTTGGATAGTCAGGGACAAAGGGGAGTTTATAAACTCCATAGTTCTCAAGAAATAAAGGACAATATCCAAAGTACCCTAAGCTTTTCTCGACAAAGGGAAGCATTGTTAGAGGAGTTTTATGAAAGTGATGAAATCACCATAAGTGCCTGGGTTGAAAAAGGAATTCCTCATATTTTGACCATCACCGATAGGGAAACCTTCCAAAGAGCCAAGCACATTGGCATATGTTTTGCCCATGCCTTCCCTTCAAAGCATATGGAAGAATACCCAACCATGAAGAACCTTGTTGACAATATCACCAAAGCCTTCGGCATCAAGGAAGGCCCCCTATATGTGCAACTGCTAGTAGGAGCGGAGGGTATCCTTATTAATGAGATTGCCTGTAGAATTGGAGGAGCCTATGAGGATCTTTTCATTCCCTATTTAACAGGTGTGGATATTTTGGATAGGGTCATTGATTTTTCCCTCAAGGGGAAAATGCCTTCCCCTATAGAACCCTACTGCATCTTAGAGAATAATAAGTATCTTTCTACCCAACTATTTTTTGCCCGGGCTGGTAGGGTAAAGCAAATCACTCCTGTAAAGGAATTAAAAAAATTACCAGGGCTCTTATATGCTGGTTACAATATTGTAGAAGGTAAAGAGCTTCCCGTCATTGAAAACGCCACAGCCAGGGCGGGCTTTATGATTATTGAAGGGGCCAATAAGGAGGAACTCTCCAGGAATATCAATCATGCCTTTACCCATCTACAAATCCTCAATGAAAAAAATGAAAATCTTACCCTTCAATATAAGATCTACTAGTAAAGGAGGTAAAAATATTGAAAAAGCCAGCAATTATTTTCATCCTATTTATTTTATTGTTGTTCCAGGGCTGTGCAGCCTCCAAGGAAACCAGTGGAAATACAGAGATTAGAATCGCTGAACAGTATGGCATTGCCTATGCTCCCGTACAAATCATGAGACATCAAGGTCTATTAGAAGAAAAATTGCCTGGGGTAAAGGTGGTTTGGGAGCAAATGATTAACACCGCCGCTATTAGAGAGGCCATGGTGGCCGATAAACTAGATGTTGGTTTCATGGCCATCCCCCCTTTCTATATTGGATGGGACAAGGGGATGGATTGGAAAATCTTTACCGGTTTATCTTCAGTACCTGGAGGATTGGTCGTGCCAAAGGAAATAAAATCCCTAGAAGACATTACAGAAAAGGATAGAATTGCCCTACCCCAGCCGGGAAGTGTACAGCACATCCTTCTTTCCATGGCCTGTGATCGGGAGTTTAATAATCCTCAAAAAATGGACAATCTTTTAGTCACCCTCTCCCATCCTGATGGAATGAATGCATTATTCTCTAAAAATGAGATTAAAGCTCATTTTACAGCTACACCCTACTTGGAATCTGAACTAAAAAATGAAGAATTCCATAAAATCTTAGATGTAAAGGAAGCCTTTGGAGGAGATTTTAGTTTTATAGTGGGAGTGACCACAAAAAAATTCCATGATCAAAATTCAGAACTCTATCAGGCCTTAAATGAAGGAGTAAGGGAAGCTATAGAATTCATCAATAACAACCCTGAAAAGGCCGCAAAGATTTTAACCCAATATTATGATCTTCCCCAGGAGGAAATCTTGGAATATCTCACCTCTGAGGATACCCATTATAGTACAAAGGTAAAGGGAACCAAAGAGTTTTCTGAATTTATGTACAAAACAAAATATATTTCTAAGGCTTATAAAAACCCTGAAGAAATCCTGTGGGAAAATGTTGAATATGAAGAATAAAAGCATCCTTACCCCCTTTTGTTTAAGATTGATATGGATTCTGTTGTTCTTAGGGATATGGGAGATCATGGCTCATTCTTCCCTAGTCAATGCTTTATCCTTTCCCTCTTTAAAACTCATTGGGCAGTCTCTATTGTCTTCTATATTCTCAGGGGAAATTGTCTATCAGATTTTATATTCTTTAGGGTTAATCCTATTGGGGTTGATAATAGGAGTATTTTCTTCTCTTATTCTCTCCTTCCTGGCTATACTGCATCCTATATTTGAAAGTCTTATGGATGCCTTAGTGTCTATCTTTCATCCCTTACCGGGTATCGCCTTACTTCCCTTAATTATCCTTTGGATAGGCACAGGAAGCAAGGCAGTGGTCTTTATTATTGTTCATTCTGTGTTATGGCCAATGATTTTAAATCTATCGGCTGGATTTAAATCTATTCCTTCCGTCTATAAAAAGATAGGCCAAAACTATGAATTTAGCCTGTTAAAAATTGTTACTAAAATCTACATCCCTGCTTCCCTTCCCTATATTATTGCTGGATTAAAAATAGGATGGGCAAGAGCTTGGCGAGCAGCCATTAGTGCAGAAATGATTTTTGGTGCCACAGGAGGGCAGGGGGGTATTGGCTGGTATCTTTTTAATAAAAGAGTCTTTATGGATACTCCTGGTCTTTTCGCAGGTCTAATCCTCATTATTATCATTGGAATAGGAATAGATGATTTAGTCTTTGATAAAATTGAAAAACTTACAATAAGAAAATGGGGCATATCGTCATGAGCACTATGATTAAAATAGAAAATCTTTCAAAATTCTATAATGGTATAAAGGTTCTTAATCACATCAACTTAACGATAGAAGAGGGGGAATTTGTTTGTATCCTTGGTTCCTCTGGTGAAGGGAAGACAACTTTATTAAATCTTATAGGAGGATTTATAAAAAAGGACGGGGGTAAAATTACTCTAAAGGATAAGGAAGTTACTCACCCTGCCAAAGAATGTATTATGATCTTTCAAGAATTTGATCAGCTATTTCCTTGGAAGACTCTCCGAGATAATATCGAGTTCCCCTTGAAAAATGCCAAGAGAAAATATACCCAAGAAGAAATAAGGAAACAATCCTCTACCTATATAAATATGGTTAAACTACAGGGTTTTGAAGAATATTATCCCCACCAACTATCAGGGGGGATGAAACAAAGAACATCTATTGCCCGCTCTTTAGTGACCATGCCCAAGGTCTTATTAATGGATGAACCCTTTGGAAGTTTGGATGGTCAAACCAAAAATCAATTGCATAAAACCTTACTGGACATTTGGAAAAAAACCAAAACCACCATCGTTTTTATCACCCATGACGTCAGAGAAGCCCTCATCCTTGCAGATAGAATTGTAATTATGAAAAATGGAGAGATTAGTAAGGTAGTTCATAATCAAGATAAATCTGTTTCAGAGAATAAGGTACAGGAAATTACTAGTTTTCTATAAATAGCTTATTCTATCAAGAGAAGAATTTTCCAATCTATAGGGAAGCAACAGGATAGCTTATAATCTATTGTGTGCTAATTAAATTCCGATTTGCCGCAGTCTTTGGGCTAAGAGTTTGTAAATTTGGTGATAGGCAGCATCAAAAACTCGCTCTGCTCAAACAATTGATTTTAAACGCCTGTCTAGCTTTATGCGCATTGTCTACCCCCTGCACAAAGCAAATTCTCCATTTAATTAGCACACAAGTTAAGTTTTCACATTGGATCTCTGTAGATTAAAAGTTTACTCTCTTTCTTTTTTCTACTTTCCAACGACCTTAAAAATAGATATCCCCCAGGGCTTTTTATCTATCAAGCGTGAAATATTTGTGCCGTAGGTACTATTGGTAAAAGAATGGACTCTTTGGCATTTTTTATGCAAAAAATCCTGCATATCTTGGTAGTAGGAAGATACATCTCCATATACCCCATTATAAATGGGGTTTTTTTCATAAATATAATCTATTTCATCATAATAAAGGATATATTTTATTTTCCTCGAAGCGATATAGTCCTCAAAACTTATTCCCTGCTCTTTCATAAATTGGAGATTTCTATAGTCAAATAAATTATCCCCTCTAAAATAATATTGGGTATTTAGATTAGATAATACCTTCTCCTCCCTAGGAACATAAGGCGCAATACTATTTATGTATTGATCATAGGTACTGGAATATCTAGGAATGTGCAGGCTGGTACCTGCCAGGGTGATGATCATAAGTAATAGAAAAAGTTTAGATGTATGTCGAGTAATATGAATAAAAACATGGGCGACTAATAAGTAGATAAAGGGAAAGATGAATAAAATACTGGTAACATTATATCGCCCAATGATGACCATGCCTAGATGAATAAAGAGTAATACCAAAGTAATTCCTTTTATGTGGAAATCCCTATGATTCTTCTTTTTCATCAACCATGCAAGGGTCAAGATAAAACAGAGAGCAAATAAAATCAGTTGAAATTTTACATGGGGCATATAATAGGTCACACTCTTGCCTAAATAAATATTTTTATAAAAACGCCCTATGTTCAACAATTTTTCTGAAATGCTTTTATGGACACCAAACTTTTGTCCACTTTCCTGATAATGACCTAGAAAACTTTTATCCATAGAAAAACTTAAGACAATAAATAAAGAAGCAAATAGAGCCACCACAAGAATAAGTAGTAGTAAATTCTTCCATCGGATTTTTCCCTTCCAAAGTAGGACTAAATAAAAGGAGCCAATAGCTAAGGCGGCGATAAAGCTATTGGGGTGGATGCCAATCCCAAGGCCTAGAGTAGTCCCAATGATTAAATCTATTGTATATGTATGCTGCCCTTCCTTCCTCAACAGGATATATAAAGAGAACATCATAATAAATAAAATCATAACTTCCTGTCGAGCAAAATGGGAGGCATAAATATATTGAAGGTCTAAAGACAAAATTATGGTTATAAAAAGGGCTATTTTAGAAGATGAAAATATCTTCTCCCCCAATAAAAAAAATACATAAAGACTTGCTAGGGAAAAGAGTAAGGATAATAGCCGAAGGAAAAATATGTGATATCCAAAAATTTTTATGAAAATCATTTGAAGCCAATGAAATACTAGCTTAATGGCATGGGGATGTCTTTCATAGGTATCAAAAAAAGGCTCTGTAACTGAAAAGTCCCTCTGGGTCAACATAGACCGGGATAAGCCACTTAACCATGGCTCATCAGAATGAATAAAGGGAAAGTTCTCTAGGAATAAAAGGTTCAGGAGAAAATAACAGATTAAATAGAAAATTATTATTTTTTTTGCTTGAAATTTAGTCCTATGAGCAATCATGCAAAGTCTCTCCTATACAAAGTGTTTTATGGTATAATTAAATTTATTCAATATATTGGGAAACAAATTGAAATCTTAATAAAAAATATACGTTCCCTTGATTACAGTCTCTTAATATTTTTATTAAGAATCGGATTTGGAGCCCTCTATATATTTCAATAGATAAGATCATGTTTTATTAAGGTGGTTGTTTTGATGAAAAAAATAGATTGTTTGGGCGACATGTGTCCTATTCCCATCTTAAAGGCCCGAAAAGAATTAAAATCCATGAACGTTGGGGATATCGTAAAAGTTGTTTCTGATCATAGTTGTGTGTTAGAAGAAATGCAAAGCAATTTTAGAAAACACAAAATAACATCTGAAGAAGTCATCAATGGCGTATGGGAGATTTTTATCGAAAAGAGGGACTAGAAAATATCTTAAAACTCTTGCCCTCTTTTCTAGAAATTCCCCTTAGCAAAGGCTGTTGTGGGCGATTTTCTTAAAGTATTTAATGAACTCATGAAGAAATTTATTTTCCTTGGTTTTTTTATCATAGATGAGATACATCTCATATTCCATTGAAAAGTCCAAGATGTTTATGAGCTTTAATTGTTTATTATAAATATCTTTCTTAATCGAGGTATAGGGTAAAAATCCTATCCCATGTTTATTTAGTACTGAGGATTTTATAGATTCTGCGGAATCACTATTAAATAAGATCTTCAAATCCTCTATTCCCCTTCCTGACTCTTTCAATTTTTCTGAAATAGCACCTATTAAATGCTCATTATTGTTTAGTAAAATAAATGGATAGTTGACCAGATCCTTAAAAATCATTTCTTCAGGTATTTTAAAATCCGGTGCCGAAACCAAGACCAGTTTGTCACTGCCGATCTTATGATATAATAACTCCTGATTTTGAGGTTTGCTATAAATCACTCCTAAATCACAAATGTTATTTAACACATTTTCCTCAATGAGATTCGATTCATTTACCTTTAATTCATAACTATGTTTTGGGAACTTTTTTTTCACTTTATAGATAACACAAGGCAGGGAATATGTGGCTATAGACCAACAGGCTTCAATTTTAATATTTTGGGCACTTTCATCGTCAGATTGTAGTTGTTCTATCATGGTTTCATAGGTTCTTATAATGTTGTCGGTATATTTAAAAACAATCATACCTTTCTCTGTTAATTCCACACCCTTATTGCTTCTTTCTAATAATTTGTATCCTAACATATCCTCTAACCTAGAAATCTGCTGACTTAGGGCAGATTGAGAGATATGATATTTATTCGCCACTTTTGATATACTTCCCGCCATGGCAACTTTATAAAAATAATCTAGGTATTCTATATTCAACCCTAATCGGCTCCTTCCTTAATCATGGCATCATTATATCATAACTGAAGAATAATTTAATGTGCTGTACTGGTTACATTCCCATTTGCCCCTATTCCAAGGCAAATACTTCATTGAACCAGTTCCATGGATTAATTGAATATTCCTTATTAATAATTCAACTCCATCTCTGCCTATGTTATAATGATATTATAATCAATAAGAGATAGAAAATGATAATGGAAATTTCTTGCTAAAACCTATGATTTCAATAGCATCCAAGGACGAAATGAGGTGTGGCTATGTATAAAGTAAAAAATCAAATCCCCATAGGAATCCTCGCCTTTATTTTAACTCTTCTTATGGCTATATTTTTTACCACAATATCAAAATTCCTTGGATTTTTTTGGATAACAGGCATAACCTTTGGATTTATTTTACAAAAATCAAGATTTTGTTTTGTTGCAGCTCTAAGAGATCCCTATTTAATTGGTGGTGTAGCCCTTACTAAGGCTATGCTTATTGCCTTTGCCATTACTACCCTCGGTTTTTCAGCCATAAAGTATGGAGCCTACCTTCAAGGTCAAACTATTCCAGGACAAAATTTTATTGTACCTATTAGTGTAGCTACTATAATAGGCGCTATCTTCTTTGGCATGGGGATGGTCTTAGCAGGGGGCTGTGCATCTGGTACCATGATGAGAACTGGTGAAGGCTTTCAAATGCAATTTATTGCCCTTATTTTCTTTATTATCGGTTCTCTATGGGCAGAACATGATATGGGATGGTGGGAAAAAGTATTTATTTCCCGCGGCAAGGCCATATTTCTACCGGATATACTAGGTTGGTTTGGCGCATTGGCGGTGCAACTATTTGTTATCGCCTTTCTTTACGTTATGGTGGATCAATGGGAGTCAAAAAAATCCCAAGATTTCTAAATTTCTGGGGAATAAACAGGAGGGGTAAAATTGAACTTAAATCATAATAAATATTACTCTAAATGGTTTAAAAACTCCTGGACCTATATTACAGGGGCTGTCCTTCTATCCTTATTTCAAATCATTACTTTCGCGGTGACAGGAGAACCCTTAAAAATTACTTCGGCCTTTAGCTATTGGGCAGGTTGGATCCTTCAAAGCTTAGGGATCAATGTATCCAAATGGAAAATGTTTGCCTCTCCCACTGCCCAATCTATTTTACAAGGGGGCTTTTTAAAAGATCCCGTATCCATTAGAAATCTAGGGATTATTGTAGGCGCCTTACTGGCAAGTCTACTGGCCTCCCAATTTAAAATAAGAAAGATTAAATCCTTAAGGCATGTCCTAGCTGCAGCCATTGGTGGTCTACTTATGGGATATGGCTCTAAAATTGCTTTAGGATGTAATATAGGCGCTTTATACAGCGGCATTTCTTCCCTCTCCCTATCAGGTTGGGTTTTTGGCATCTTTTTATTTGTAGGAGTGATTATAGGAAGTAAGTTATTGGTTAGATTCTTGATGTAGATTGACCTGTTGTACTAGTGGAATTCCCCATTCCGCTAGTACAACAGGTCAGTCTAACTCATCAATAAACAACCTTGCCTGTATTAACACAATATCTTCTATAATACAGATATCCAGCCCCTGCCCATAGCACTGTAAATATTAGGGATGGAATACTTAAACGTCCTGGTGACCAAGGAAAGATCAAAAGTAAAATAAAGATAAGACTTACCAACCCTCCTATGGAAGATAACACCTTCTCTTTCCTCTCCACAGCAATGGTATAACTAATATAGCATACATAAAAGTATGCTAGGGCTGCAGATAGGGAGCACATATCTACAATATAGATAATTACTTCTCTCCCCACCCAAGGGGCAATGAGGCTAATCATTGCAACAAATTTAATTCCCTTTGCATAAACACCATTTTCATTTTTTTCTCTATACTTAGGAGAAAGAAATTGATAATCTGCTAGGGCAGCTATAAGCTTACTGCTGCTTAGCATAAATCCGTTAATTCCCCCTGTAACCGCAGCGGCTAAGGCAACTAACAATAGCAAAAATCCTACATACCCTATATTATCCATAACCGCTGTACCCAATGCCCACTCCTGTTTTAGGGCCCCTTGGGGTGAAAAAACAAGAGAGGTAGTCATATTTAATAAATTATAACCCAGGACTCCACTAAATATAGAGATTATCGCAATCCTAGTAGCCTTCTCGGGTTTGAAATCTAAGTCAGTGGAAACCTGGGGAATGACATCAAATCCTACAAAGAGAAAAGGAACAATGGCTAATACCTTAGAGATTTCCCCCAAATCAAACTGATAGTTTAAGATATAATTGTCCAAAAATATAGTTTTGTCGGTAAGAAAAAGCATGCTCACAAAAACAATGATAATATTTAAGATTAAAAATAACACCATGATATTCTGAGTACAGGAACTTGCTTTAAGTCCCTTAATATTGATGTAAGCAAACAAAATAATGATAAAACTTGCAATAAATACCTCTGATAAATATACCGGGTATCCTGCCACACTATATAAATATAAAATCTCGATTTTAGGACCTAATATCTTTTTTACTACCAATACAAAAGCGGTGGCATTTAAGGGAACTAAACTTAAATAACATAGAATGAGTCCCCATCCCACAATAAAGCCGTGGGTGCTCCCGAGATGATTGTACGTATAGGAAAATTCTCCTCCATCTTCTCCATGATTTTGCATCATAATATGATAACCCTTTTGAATAAACACTACAGCTATGCCACCTATTAAAAATCCTATGGCGGTATTAATAACTCCACTTTCCTGAAGAAATTTTGTTCCGGGTAGGGTAAAGGAACCCCACCCGATAATTGATCCCAAAACTAAACTAAATATATCTATGCGATTTAATTTTTTCGTCATTTTCTTGTCCCTAATCTAGCCAAAATTGTATTCTGTTAAGATTTTTTCTCTGTTCATGGTTTTGTCATTGAAATATTCATGATTACAAACCCCTAAATAAGAGCCAGAAATATTGTATAAATTATCATAGCCCATGTGTTGTAATGCCATAATTGCATTATAACTTCTCTGGCTAGATCGACAATGAAGATATACAGGTCTGTCCTTTGGAATCTCGTCAAGTCTTTCTCTGAATTCACTTAAAGGAATGTTTACCGCATTTTTCAGATGGCCTAGAGCATATTCATCCTTTTCCCTTACGTCAATAATGTAGGATCCCTCTTCTACTAACTTTCTTACCTGGGACACAGGCACTTGTTTAAATTCTCCATTTAAAATATTTAAGGCCACAAGTGCTGCATGATTTACGGGATCTTTTGCCGTACTAAAGGCTGGTGCATAGCACAATTCTAATTCCTTTAAATCCTCTAGACTTCCCCCCATCATAATCATAGTGGCAATTACATCCACTCTCTTATCTACATTGCCCTTTCCTATGGCTTGAGCTCCTAGGATTCTTCCTGTGGGCACTTCAAAAATCAGCTTAAAATGAAGTGGGCTGTTTCCAGGCATAAGTCCAACAATGTCCCCCGGAATAATATATACAAAATCATAGGAAATGCCCGCAGCCTTTGCCATTTTTTCATTTAAACCGGTAGAGGCTGCCTTCATATCAAATATTTTTACACAAGAGGAACCAATAACCCCAGTATTTCTATGGGGAATACCATAGATATGATCTGCTGCTGCTCTTGCTTGCCTTTGGGCTGGTCCTGCAAGGGCAAGTCTTGTCTTAGCATTCGCCAATTTATGATATACTTCAATGGCATCTCCTACGGCATAAATATCTTTATCGCTGGTTAAATAATTATGGTCAACCAATATTCCACCGGTTTCCCCAATGTCCAATCCAGCTTCCTGAGCTAAAGCAATTTCTGGTCTAACCCCTATGGCCATAACTACGGCCTGGGCAGATACCTTCTTACCCGAAGCTAATTCAATATGATCCTCTAAAACCTTTGCAATTCCATCTCCTACAATAAGATTTATGCCCTTATCTAGCATTTCCTTATGAAGGATTTGTACCATATCATAATCAAAGGGGGCCATAATTTGGTCTGCTGCTTCCACTAAAGTTACATTAAAATCTGCATCAGCTAATTGTAAATTCTCCGCTACTTCTACCCCAATAAATCCTCCGCCAATAACAGCAATATCCTTTATTTTTCCACTTTGAACATATCGATTTAGTTTATCAATATCTACCACATTTCTTACCGTAAAGACATGATCAGCATCATATCCTTCAATTTTAGGCACAATAGGATTAGCCCCAGGGGATAAAACCAATTTATCATAGTTTTCTTCATATTCCTTCCCGGTTTCTAAATCTTTTACCCTAATGGTCTTTTGCTCCCTATTCACTTTTACTACTTCACTATTTACCCTAGCTTCTATATTGTACTTTGTTTTGAATTCCACTGGGTCCATTAAGACCAAGTCCTGACTTTCTGCGATCATCCCACTTAAATGGTTTGGCAGGCAACAATTAGAAAAAGAAACATTGGGTCCTTTTTCAAACATAATCACTTCTGCAAATTCATCCAATCTTCTAGCTCTAGCTGCAGCAGAAGCTCCCCCTGCTACGCCTCCAACCACTAAAATTCTTTTACTCATCATTTTTCCTCCTTTTCATTTAATCTTCTACGCCTGTTTTCTTTCATATCTATTTGGTGGAACAGTATTGACTTTGCCTGCAAACACCTTCAATCCAATAACTCCCCCTAGGAAAAGAGAAATAAGATATCCCCATCCAGCCAAGGAAAAGTTACCGATTCCTGAATATAAAGCTCCAATATTACAGCCACCGGATAATCTTGCCCCAAAGCCCATAAAAAGTCCCCCTAGGGCATAAATGCAAACATCCTTGAAGCTAAAATCAAAATCAAATTTAAATCTACCAGCGAAAAGAAAAGCAATAGCAGCTCCTAAGATAACTCCAAGATTTCTCAGCCCCACAGTATCCTTCAAAAGGCCATTGCTCACTGTTTTTACTGTGGTAGCAAGGGCAGGTGAAGTAAATTTTACGCCTAGGTTTTGTAAAAGGGCCACACCCCAGTTTGTAAAACCTGCGGTTACTCCCCAGCTATGACCGGTAGAAATCTGGATAAAAGCAAACATAATGGCTAATAATATTCCGCCTTTTAGAAAACTCCATCTTTCAATGAAAAGTTTGTGATAGGTTCTATAGCTAAGAAAGTGAGTATCCTTTCCTCTAGAAAGAGGCCTTTCCACAGACTCATATACCATTTCCTCATAAAAACCTTCATTTTTCCTAAACTCTTCATATTTTCTTACTACTACATACAATCCCCCAAGAAGCACTAGGGAAAACAATACCGCTCCTACATACCCCATAACATCTGGAAGATAAACTTTTATCCCTATTTTTCCTATTGCTGAATTATCCATTATGGCTTTTACAGGTAAAGCTGGAATGGAGCCAAAAATAAAAAATATCAGTACAATCGCGGCCCTTACAGCCCCTTCTCCTAAATCACTCAAAGTTCCTGAAGCACAGCCTCCAGCAATCATCATTCCAATACCAAATAAAAATCCACCTAGGATGGTTGAAATATTAAAAAAATGTACTGAACTCACCCCAGGGATGGCCGCTCCATTGGCTGCAGCATTCCAATGAATGGCCGCCGATGCTACAATGGAGATAGAAAACATCACCAAAAGTGCCTTACTCAAACTTCCTTCCCCCGTAATATAAATCCTTTTAATCCCCCCTGCAAACCCAAATCTAGACCGGGTTAAAATATATCCTAAGGCCACTCCAGTAATGAGAAATAATGTGGATTGACTATTGATTTTACTTAAATAAGCTCCAAATATCCCTATAGCCGCTAACATAACCAGGGCAATAATGGATTGGGTTTTATTTATTTTTCCCTGTGATGGCATTTCTTTAAACCTCCTTATGAATATCAACTTTACCCTTTATAACTGACATGAGCCCAGTTTATAACTGAGCCATGCCTGCCTTGTAAAAAATTATTCAGTTACAACTGGATATCCTGCTTCTTCCCAGCCGCCCTTCATTCCGCCACTCATCCCAACAGATTTATAACCTAATAATCGAAGAATAGCATTGGTTTGGTCTGCTGTTTGGCCAGAGTAACAAATGACTACAATGGTCTTATCCTTGGGTAGGGTATTGAATTGTTCTTGCATTCCCTTTCCATAGGGAATATTTACAGCCCCTTCTATATGTCCTTCTTTATAATCTTCTTCTGCTCTTATGTCTAGTAAGAATATGCTTTCATCTTTTTCATCCAGCATTTTTTTCGTATTTTCTACACTTACTTTATTAATAGCAAAATCGGTGTCTTGTACCGTTTCAAATCCTGCATAATAGTCGGCAATAGCCTTTTTGATCTCAGGATCTATCTCTGTTTTTGCCTCAGGCAATTCATTTTTAGTGGTTTCTACTGCTTCTTCATAGCCCTCTACTTGAGAAATTCCACCATTCCATCCTGAAGTAATATTGGTGGCATCAAAACCTGCTACATGAAGTAGTGCAATGGTTTGGGATGCAGTTTGACCACTATAACAATACACTAAAAGAGGTTTATCCTTGGGAATGTTTTCAAGATTATCACTTACATCGGTACCAAAGGGAAGATTTACGGCTCCTTTGATATGACCTTGATCATAATCTTCTGCTCGTCTAATATCTAAAATAAGGACATCCTCTGCCCCAGCTTTTACTTTCTCGATAAACTCGTCAGCCTTCATCATATGACTATTTTCCATAGTGTCAAAATAATTATTGGCAGCAGTTTCTACTACATTTTCTTCAGGTTTTACTGTTTCTTGAGCTCCCTTATTTTCTTCATCTGTAGCACTTGGTGTCTCTCCACCACTACAAGCAGTAAATGCAAAGGATGCAACAAATAATAATACTAAAAGCAATACCAAAACCCGATTCTTTTTCAACATTTTCTTACCCCCTATTATGTTTGTTATTTAATTAACGTCTTCATTATAACAAACATTTCCCTTGTCCTACTCTAAGAGATCATTATGCTTTATAAGAGATTTTGATAGGAGATCATCTTGAAAAATAAATAAGGGGCAGGATAGAAAGATTGATTCTAGATTCAACCTTACTGTCCTGCCCCTTTGTTCCCCTTAGGGTATAAAATTTTCAAAGATAAAATGATCAAAGTCTTTTTTACTCTCCTGCAATTCCTTTACAGATTTTATGGTCCAAGCTACGGTAGGAATTTTATACAACCCGCGGCATACTTTAAAAGAAAGTAAGTGGTGGTATAAATGATTATAGGCAATGAAATTGGGTTTAGATAAAATGTTTAATAGCAAATGTTTGAGTAAAAAGTATAGTCTCTTATCCCCTCCTGTATCCCCGGATTTTACAAAATCACTAGACAACTGACCTCGTATAACCTGGGGCCTATTTCTTTTAAACCATCGAAGCATTAAGGGATTAAAGGATTCTATGCAGTATCTGCCCGGGTACTGATCTAAATAGTGGGCGACTACAGTACAAAGAGAAATATCTCTAGTTTGCCCCTTTAACTCTATAATCAAGGGAACCTTTCCATCCACCAAATCCAATACCTCCTGTAGATGAGGAATGGTTTCTTGGGAGGTCAATAGGTATAATTTCCTTAGTTCTTGAAAGGTAAGATCCTTCACCTTTTTGTCTATTCCACAAACCCTTTTTAAAGACTCATCGTGGAAAACTACGGGTAGACCATCCTTTGATAACTGGACATCTAACTCAATTCCATAGCCCTTCTCTACTGCTAAGGCAAAGGCTGTCATAGAGTTTTCCGGGGATATAGAATTGTCCTGATGAAGCCCCCGGTGAGCAAAATATTTCTTAAACGCTCTCATATCAGGACGATTAATCATCTTAGGCATAATCATCCATAAATAAAGGACCATTATCCCTAGTATCATTCCTAATGTTATATAGATTATCACTACAATTACTCCTTTTACGTTAGTCTTCTACGTCAAAGTTTTCCAAAGCACTTTCCCTCTTAGGAGGTTTAGAGTCCCCATGTTTTACAAAAAGCATGGTACAAAAAGATAGAGCAGAAAATATTACCGCATAGGGGAAAAGCGTCCTATAGGATACATTTTCTAATAAAAATCCAGAAAATACAGGGGTAAATATCTGCGCAGCCATAGAAAAAGTATAATAAAGACCCGTATATTTTCCTACATCTCCGCTACGACTTATCTCTACCACCATAGGGTAGGAGTTGACATTGATGGATGCCCATCCAATGCCTGTAAAGACAAATACCAAGTTAATCCATGGAGAGTAGTGGACAAATAAAAATCCTGAAAAATAGGAAAGACTCATCAGTACAATCCCTATGAGGATAGTCTTTTTTCTACCTATGTGACTGGATATTATACCCACAGGAATAAAACTGACAATGGCGGCTGCCATGGCTACCATAAGGGCATTGGCAAAACTTCCTCCTTGAAGTCCCCATACTTCTGTTGCATATCTTGAAAATGCTGTAGTTACAGCATTGTAGGCAGTAAACCATAAAAATATAGAAGCTAGAATAAAGTATAAACTCCTCTTGACATCCTTAGACATCTCTTTTTCTTCTGGAGTATCTACTAAAGAACTTCCTGTTTCTGTGGCTGGTTCCTCATCCTCTACGATTTCCTTTGCAAACTTATTTTCCTTAATGGTCATCACTAGAACAATAACAGAAATAACCATCAATAAAGCCACAGCCAAAAATACATAAGTATAATTAGGATGTTCTCCCTTGGGAATCAGTAGACTAATCATAGCCAGGGCAAAAATACCCCCTACCGCTCCCATAAGATTGATGATTGCATTAGCCTTACTCCTTAAAGGCTTGGGTGTCAAATCTGGCATTAGTGCTACAGCAGGTGATCGGTAAGTCCCCATGGCAATTAAAGTAATCCCTAAGGCAACGAAAAACAAGATAAAGCTCTGCATCTGATCAGCCAAGGGAATAAGCATCATGAAAATTACCGCAAATATAGTTCCCACAACGATAAAGGGGGTGCGCTTACCCAATCTGGTATTTACCTTGTCAGAATAAGCACCAAATAGGGGCAATAAAAATAAGGCCAGCACATTATCTACTGCCATAATACCTCCTGTAAGGGTGTCTCCTAAGCCAAAAGTGTTTTTCAAAATCAAAGGAATAAGATTATCGTATAATTGCCAAAAAGCCGAAATAGATAAAAATGCCAAACTTAACAAAAAGGTTCTTTTATAGTTTAGTTTCAATTTAATTCCCTCCTTTATAACCCATTTTATGCTAAAGCACCTCCATTGTATCACCAGATACTATTTTTGTCTTTATTTGAAAGGAAAAACTTCCCTTATATAATAAGTGCTTTTTTTGACAAAAATGGCTATATCCTCTCCAGTGAAATAGCAAAGTAGGGTGGCCTATCATCAAGAACAACTCCCTACTTTGCTACATTGTGTTCATATATTATAATAGATCCAAACTTTCTTCGTCAATCCAACACAATCCCTTTATACTTTATAACCTTTAATACTACTTAGATGATTAGAATATAATTTTTTTTGCTCTGCCTAATTTTATATCAACTTTTCTTGAAATAAATATAAAGGCATGGAACTCATAGTAAAGCTTATAAAATTTGTTCCCATCATAGGGCTAGCCTCATGGATAACCACAAAATTTCTCAGATGAAAGGAGAAAAGGGTTGATGAAAAAAGTAAAAGTGTGTAAAAGATGTTCAAGATTTGATACGAAAGAATTAAAAGAATATACCCAGCAAATAAATTGCAAGTTAAAAACTGGCTGTGTAGCAAGGTGTGGAGCAAGGCATCCTGAATTAGCTGATAAATATTTTGGTCTAATCGATGGCAACTTTGTTTCATATGACACCAAAGAAGAATTTTTTGGGGCAATGAAATAAGAAATTCCTATTAAAGTTATTTAGTGGGATTCATTCGTATATTTTTATGCTATACGGATGAATCCGATTTTTTAAAGACTACTGGTTGTTTTCTACTCTAAAAACAATAATGCTTCTTCCATAACTTCTATCCAACCTTTCCCATAACTACGTGCTGCATCAATTTTGAGGAAGACTGTTAAACTTCTCCTATTATTGAAGCATCTTTTCAGAAACACAAAACCTTACAGTGTTGTAAGGTGATTGAAAGATAATTCGATAGTTTCTTCCTTGCAGGTAGTGGTATACTAATCTCAAATTTAATGTTAAGAAAGGAAAGGAAGTAATGTTATGCTAAATGTGAAGAAAGTAAGTAAAATATACCAAGGGAAAGTCGCCTGTCGTGCTTTGTCAGATATTGATTTAACTGTGGAAGACAATGAATTTGTTGGTATTATGGGGCCTTCTGGAAGTGGAAAAACCACATTGCTAAATATGATTGCTACCATTGATGAGCCGACGACAGGTGAGATTTTAATCAATGGGAAGAATCCTCATCATCTCAAGAAAGATAATCTGGCAAAATTTCGTCGCAGAGAATTAGGCTTTGTTTTTCAAGATTTTAATTTACTGCACACTTTAACGATAGAAGAAAATATGGTATTGCCTCTAACCCTTGATGGAAAGAAAGTAAAGGAAATGAAAGAGAAGGCAAAGAAAATTGCCGAAAATCTGGGGATTACAGAAATTATGAATAAACGAACCTATGAAATCTCTGGCGGTCAAGCACAAAGGGCGGCCGTTGCAAGAGCAATGATTCATTCTCCTAAATTACTTCTGGCAGATGAGCCCACAGGCAATCTGGATTCTAAATCATCAAAAGATGTTATGGAAATGTTAGAGTCCATTAACCGGACGGAACAGACAACCATGCTACTGGTAACCCACGATCCACAAGCTGCCAGCTATTGCAATCGCGTGGTATTTATTCGTGACGGAAAGTTTTATTCGGAAATTCATCGAGGAGATAATCGACAAGCCTTTTTCCAAAAAATTATTGATACACTCTCTTTAATGGGAGGGGATTTCAATGACTTTTCGTAAATTTGCCTTTAACAATGTAATTCGGAACAAACGATTATACGCTGCTTATTTCCTGGCTAGTCTTTTTACGGTGATGGTGTTTTTTACCTTTTCTATTTTTGCTTCTCACCCGCAATTGACCGGTGATGATATGAATTCCTATGTAAGTTTTGGAATGAATGTTGCAGCGGGAATTATCTATGTATTTTCTTTTTTCTTTGTACTCTATTCCATGAGTTCTTTTCTCCAATCCCGAAAAAAAGAATTTGGATTGTTGATGATGCAGGGAATGAGTATGAAACAAATTCGCTCGATGGTTTTCTTGGAAAATATGTTTATTGGATTTTTAGCCACCATTAGCGGTATCGGCTTGGGTCTAGTCTTTGCCAAAGGAATTTTACTGATTGCTGAGAATGTACTCATTATCAAAAATAGGTTACCCTTCTATTTTCCAACACAAGCCATTTTGTTGACCTTTGGCTGCTTTATTGTACTATTTTTCCTGATATCTTTATTCGTGTCTTATATCTTAAGAAGCCGAAAATTAATTGATTTAATCAAAGGAGATAAAAAATCAAAGGGAGAACCAAAGGCAAATATCTTTTTAACCCTACTGGCTATTGTTTTACTAGGAGTAGGATATAGCGTTGCATTGACGGTCAATGGTTTAGGGGTTATTGCAGCGATGGTTCCTGTTATATTGGTAGTCATTATTGGCACCTACTTCTTATTTACACAATTAAGTGTATTTATTATCCGTCGCTTAAAGAAACGAAAGGGGTTTTTCTGGAATAAAACCAATATGATTTTATTATCAGACCTTGCTTTCCGTATGAAAGATAATGCAAGAACCTTTTTCCTTGTTGCGATTATTTCCACAGTTGCTTTTAGTGCAATTGGCACCTTATACGGCTTTCAATCCTATATTACTGCCGGAATGAAACAGTCGTCCCCTTATACAATGTCCTATACCCAATGGGATGACAAGAATGATGGCCATCCTGCACAAATAGAAGAAGCATTACAAGACATTCCGATGGAATTGGAAAAGGAAGAGATGCTATTACACTATTATCAAAGGATGGATGACTCCGAAGTTCTTATTGTCAAAGCATCGGACTACAACCGATTTGCAAGATTAAGCAATGGAGAAATCCTTGATATAAGAGACGGAGAACCTGTATTAGCGAATAGAGAAGCGGTAATAATGGGTGAAGATCCAAATAAAGATGAAGCGAATATCCTAAAAGATGCTTTACTCGAACTAAAAGACGGTACTAGAATAGAGCCAGTAGAAGTGGTAGAATCTAATGCATTGCCTGGTGGAGCTTCATATCATATTGTTTCTGACCGTGATTTTGAAAACTTGCCTGCTGCCGTAAATCAATTCAACTTCTATGCATGGCAGGAGGTCAATGGAAAAACCATTCCACTGGAGTTATCCGAGGCATTCTTTGATGAATTCCCTCAATCCCAAATAATCATTCCTAGTTTCCTAGAATATCAAATCAATAAAGCATATGGGCCAATTCTGTTTGTAGGTTTATTTATCGGTGTTGTCTTCTTCGTATCAGCAGGAAGTTTTCTGTATTTCCGATTGTACTCAGATGTCGATGAAGATAAGCGAAAATTCCAAGCAATCACAAAAATAGGATTAACCGAAAAGGAATTGAAGAAAGTCATAAATAGGCAAACGCTGCTTCTTTTCTTTGCACCAATTGTAGTAGCATTGATTCATGGTGCAGTAGCACTCACTGCATTATCCCACCTATTTTACTACAACCTGTTTAAAGAATCCGCGATGGTTCTAAGTATCTTTTTAGTCATTCAAATAATCTATTTCTTCATTGTTCGTTTTTACTATACAAGACAAATAAAAATGACCTTGCGGTAGACTTTTACTCATGAAGCACTAACAATCTTTTATAGGAGAAGAACAAACCGCCGGCTGAGCCGGCGGTTATAATTTTACTTTTTATTGACTTATTTACTCATTTGAATTTTGGGATTGCCCATTCTATAGGTTCAATATTGTTCTTTTTCAAGAAGTTATTTGCCCTTGAAAAAGGTTTTGAGCCAAAAAATCCTCTATCAGCTGAAAAAGGACTTGGGTGAGGGGATTCTATTATATAGTGTCGATCATTGGTTATAAACCTTTTATAAGCTCTAGCATTACTTCCCCATAACATAAAAACAATTGGTTTTTCCCTTGAGTTTAATACCTCTATGACCCTGTCTGTAAAATTTAGCCATCCAATTTTCCTATGGGAATTTGGTGTAGATTTTCTTACGGTTAATATGGTGTTAAGTAATAGCACCCCTTGTTCTGTCCATTTAATTAAATGTCCATTATCTGGTATATCATATCCTAAATCTGACTTTAATTCTTTATATATGTTCAATAAAGATGGAGGGGTTCTCACTCCTGGTTTTACTGAAAAGGACAACCCATGAGCTTGCCCTTCTCCATGATAGGGGTCTTGTCCTAGTATTACAACCTTAACATCTTTATAAGCTGTCATATGTAGGGCATTGAAGATATCATGCATATCCGGGTATATAGTATGCGTCTTGTATTCTCGAATTAAGGCAGCTCTTAATTTTAAATAATATTCTTTCTCAAATTCACCCTCTAGTAAATCTGCCCAATCATTTTTTAGTATCTTTTTCATAAGCTCCTCCTATTCTTGATTACTCTTTAGTTTTCTGGTCGTTTTACCACCTTTTTCCTAATTTCACCTGTATTATATACTTGATTCAGGAATTCTTCAAGCATGGTTCCTTTTGCCATACAACTTGAGAATTTCCCATTATGCTGTCCTCGATGTAAATGGGAAATATTATAATTTTAAGCGGCCTTTACGGTATGCACCACTGTGAAATTTAGTCCTATTGTCAATAAAAAATAGCCATCCAAAATGGATAACTATTTAATAAAAACACACTTATTCTCCTAATATCTCTACATATCCCTCGGTTCCATTTACTCTAATCCTCTGCCCATCTTTTATAAGCTTTGTTGCATTTTCAACACCTACTACTCCTGGAAGACCATATTCCCTTGTAATAACCGCACTGTGAGTAGTAAATCCTCCTACTTCAGTTACTAATCCCTTTATCGTAACGAATAGCGGAGTCCAACTTGGATCTGTAAACTGCGTCACAAGAATATCCTCTTCTTCTAGATTAGCCTCATCCACTGACAAGATTATCCTGGCACGGCCCTCCACTATACCCGTGGAAACAGGAATACCGGTAATTGCTCCCTTTGGTATATTGCCTGTTGTAATACTAGATGATGGTACAAAACCCTGGGATGTAAATATACGTGGGGGTGTGAGTTTTTCATACCAAGTATAATTCTCTTTTCTTTCTTCAATGATTGAGTAGTCCAATGTATTTGTCTTCACTAGCTTACGAAGTTCATCAAAATATAGATAATATATATCTTCAGCATTTTTAATAATGCCTTTTTCTATAAGCTTATCTACTTCTCTCATAAGCGCCTTCTTATAAACTTGGTAGCGACGAACAATATAATATTTAGGATCTTCACGACATCCTGAAAAATTACGAAGTAAATCAATACTCTTTCTAATATTCTTAGCCTTCCTATTGCCCCCTGCCAGATTCTTTAAGCGTCTGATGATGTCCTCTTCCTTTTCCTTTGCTTCTTGTATTCCCTCTTGGAATTTGCTTCTATGTTCACCTGGTTTTAACACATGGATATTGTTAAGAATCATAGGGATAAGCTGCGTAGGTTTTTCTTCGAAACGTTCTCGCGTAATATCTATCTCTCCAGGACATCTCATCCCGTACTTATCTAGAAATTCTCTAAACACTGCACTGGTCTCTTTTCCTCCAGTCATCTTTTCCATCTCTTCAAAAAACTTCTCATCACTAGGATTCTGGGAAATATATTCTATCACCCTTGGATATTTGCGGATAGTATCTGCCACATCACATAGAGCTAATCCCATATTGGTAGTAACATTATGATCCAAAGACTTAGTTAGCGTATCCGCTACGTTCTTATCTCCTAACCATTTTTCAATTTTCTTATTTAGAGAGTCGTTCGCCAAGATCGCTGCAATTATGGCCCCCAGCATCTTTGGATTGTAGGCCATTTCTAATAGTTTTTCACGATCTTTAACTATGAAATCAAAAACCTGGTCTCCTGAAAGCTTGGAAAGTTGTTGTTCCATATCCCTAACTTCCTTCTCAAATTCATTGGTTAGTTTGCCAATAATTGAAGGATCATTTTTTCTGCTTATTTTTAATGTCTCCATAATGGAATTTAGGGTAAAAATCCCACCTTGTACATTTCTCTTGCCCTTTGGGATAGATGCCATGAACTTCTTATCCATCAGAAGATTTTTTATAGCACTCTGTATTAGTGGATCCTGCTTCCCAGTTGCCATTACTAAACGACTACGTCCTATAGTTGATGACAGATCATGAGTAATATCCGTGAAAAACCTACCTCCTATCTTTTCCATTGAGATTTCAGAAATCATTTCAAAAAATGACATACCCAATGGCTTAATGGCATCGGTCATCATTTGGGTATGACCAATGGACATATATACACGAGGCTTCTTGGAGTCTGTTCCCTTTGGAAGGGGAAATAAAGTAGTAATAGAGCGACTTTGAACAATGTAAAACTCGTTATCAACAAAACACCATTCTATATCCTGAGGAGAGCCAAAATAGTCTTGAATTTTCTTTCCCATTTCAGCAATTTTTTCTATCTGCTCATCACTTAACACCTGTTTTTGCTGTCTGCTATCTTCAATCCATTTTTCTTTTGTCCCTCCATCTTGTTCAATCCTAATTTCCATCTCCTTTGTTCCTATATCTTTCCTAGCAATCCTGCCCTCTACTACCTTATAAATATCTGGGTTCACCAATCCAGACACTAATGCTTCACCAAGTCCAAATCCTGCGTCTATTGTAAGCGTCTTTCTATCAGAAGTCATTGGATCTGCTGTAAACATTATACCCGAGGCTTCTGACAGAACCATCTTTTGTACTACTACAGATAATAATACTTTTTTATGATCAAAACCATTTTGTATCCGATATGTGATTGCACGATCGGTAAAAAGTGATGCCCAACATTTTATTATATGTCGTATAACTTCATTTTTTCCCCTGATATTCAAATACGTATCCTGCTGTCCTGCAAAGGATGCATGGGGAAGGTCCTCTGCTGTGGCACTTGATCGTATGGCATAGGCTTCATTTTGACCATATAAATCAAGGGCACCTATTATTTCATTTTCAATATCTCTTTCTATGCTTAGTCCTTCAATACCTAAACGTATTTTCTTGCCAATATCCGAAATTTTATCTTTATCATCAGGTTTTAATTCTGTTAGCTTTTCAATGAGCATTTCAAGCTCAACACTGTTTTCAATATACTTTTTATAAGCCTCCGTTGTTACACAAAAGCCATCTGGCACTCTTATTCCTTCAATTCTTGATAGCTCTCCAAGATTTACACCTTTACCTCCGACGATCATAAGCTTTATTTTATCTATTTCATTAAACGTTAAAATATATGGTTTCATAATATCCCTCCACAAATTTTATAATCCTTAATCTCTCAGTTATTCCATGCTCCATCCCTGTCTAAGAAAGAGTATTTAGCTTAGTTTTGTAATATCACCTCTTATATTTCATAATATATCTACGGAATTTTATTGTCAATATTATTTTGAAATATAATTCATTTAATTTCAAAACTATGTTATAATGGATGTCGGTGATATAAATGAATGGATATGAAAAAAGAACAAAAATAAAAAAGGATTCCATTATTCGTGCTGCATGGGAACTTTTTTCTGAGAGAGGCATAACTGATGTTGGTATAAGTGAAATAGCCTCAAAGGCTAAAGTTTCTCAGGTTACTATCTATAATTATTTTGGCGATAAAAACACTCTTGCTAAGGAAATACTTGTTTCCTACTTAGATAAAGCGATTAAAGGGTATGATGAAATATTAGAAAGAGAGATTCCTTTTTCTGAAAAGCTTACCCTCATTATGGATAAAAAACATAAGGTAACAAATGAGCTCAGCCGCTCAGATTTTAGTAAGTACGCATGGGAGGATAAAACCTTTCAACAGGTATATAAGGAAGCTGTCAATTCCAAAGCAATCTCAGTGTACAATAAATTTATTGAATTGGGTAAAAAAGAAGGAGCTATTGATGAAAGTATTCCAACTGATGCAATTCTGGCCTTTCTTCTTTCGTCAGTTTCTATTATTGAGCAGTCTGATTATCTTAAAACCAGCCCTGAATACAAGAACGGAATATTAAGATTGTTTTTTTATGGCTTATTGGGAAAAGAATGAATAGAATGCTTTACTTTATCCCCTTGGGGAGCCACGAAAACCTCTGATACAATAGTCTTCTATAAAACTAACGAATATAAAAGCAATGAATGTAAAGGAAAAAACTCTTAAAGATCCTCTGTGAATATCGATTAAATATTTAGAAGACGTAAAAATAGCCTCCTGTAAATAAATATACAGGAAGCTATTGATATTTTTCTTAAAAGTATAATCTCGTTCAATCTACTGAACTATCTTGTAATAGGTTCTAGCTGTCATAGAATATATTATTGTATAGAAGAAAACGAAAACTATAATTGTTGCAGCGGTGCAGATTGCAAATAAAGGTGTATTGGTCAAACCAAATAACAATAGTAATTTCGTTACCATAGGGAAAGCAATAGCTATATGAATTACTGCCGTCACAAGGGGGAGAAAAAATACCGTCAATATCTGACTGTGGATTGCTTTTTTAATCTCTCTGTGGCTCATTCCAACCTTCTGCATGATTTCAAACCGATCCTTGTCATCAAAGCCTTCTGCAATTTGCTTATAGTAGATGATAAGCACCGTTGCAAGTATAAACAATAGACCTATAAATATCCCTAAGAAAAGTAGCCCGCCGTAAGTGGAATAAAAACCTGTTCTTGAGCCTTCCACATCTTCTACTAATAAATCAAACTCCGTATTATCTAACGCACTTTTCAATGATGCGGTTAAATTTATTTGCGTTTCACTGTCAGCATTAATATCGAATCCATGATAATAGGAGAGTTCCGGAACATCTTCACTGTCTTCCAATGAACGATAGATTTTTTCGATGGTTTCCAAACTATCCACAACGATATAATGACTATCCGCGATAATTGCTGTACTCTCTCCCTCATATTCAAAGGAATCCAATCTTTCCTTTATATTCAGCTCAAAATTATTTAAAACAATTTTATCCCCAGGAATTTTACCATTTAGCTCGTATACGAAAGCCTCTCCTTCTTCTAAGGACACATCTTGATCTTCTATCTCATTATAATTATCTACAGTGAGAAATACCAATAAGGCTAAATTCTCCCCTGCATACTCCTTAGCAATATTAAATTTTTCACCTTCTTGGGATGTTAGAAAACTCATATTTCTCTGGCTATATACGTCTTCCTTTGTAAGATTGGCCTTTGCTACTTGTTGGTTGATGATATCCTCTATTTCTTGAATATCCTTATTGGAAATATTATCACCGCTTATGGTTATATTTCTAGGATATCTGGCACGTAAGACGTCCTCAACCCCGACATATAATGACACTGTAGTGGACAGTGTAAGAATGACTGCAGTGGATAATATACAAATATTTGCAAGACCTGCTGCATTTTGTTTCATACGATAGATCATACCCGATACCGATATAAAGTGATTTGTCTTGTAATAATAGTTTTTATTTTTCCTAAGGGATTTTAATAGGGCAATACTGCCTGCTTTAAATAGATTATGTGTTCCTAAAATCACAAGTATTACGGCAATAAAAAACCTACTCAATGCCGCCAGGGGAGACTCTATGGTCAAAGCCAAATAGTACCCAATCCCTAAACTTATTACACCAATAATTGCTGAAAGCCATTTTGTCTTTGGTTCCTTTTCCCCTACATTACCACCCCTCAACAACTCAATAGGTTTTGATAGATGTACCTGAAGGATGTTGTATATCAGGTTAATTGTAAAGGTTAAGATAAATACGCCCATGGTAATTAAAACGGCATTTATAGGAATCTCAAATCCAAATACCACATCAAAGTTTATAATTCTTAAAAGCAATAGCGCTAAAAGTTTACTAATGGCTATTCCGCCCAGAACCCCTATTACAAGGCTAATGGTCGATATCATCAAAGTTTCCAATAACATAACCCTTGAGATATGTCTTTTCTCCATACCCAGTATGTTAAATAATCCAAATTCCTTCTTCCTTTGTCGAATTAAGAATCTATTGGTATAGGACAGGAATATAAAGGCAAATACACCTGTAACGATCGTCCCAAAACCCAAGATGCTCCTTAAGCTTGCATCATCATATCCTATTTCCTTAGCAATTAGTAAATAACACATATTATAAAACATGATAATCATACCTATACAGGTTAATATATAAGGGATATAACTCTTAGAATTCTTCTTTATATTATTCCATGCAAGTTTAATGTAGAATGATTTACTCATCTCTTGCACCACCTGTTGCGATCGTCGTAAGGGTATCGGATATTTTCTGATACATTTGTTCATTGGTCTGGGATGCTTTGTAAAGTTGATGAAATACCTCTCCATCTCGAATGAATAAAACCCTCTTGGCATGGCTGGCAGCCTTTGTACTATGAGTGACCATGACAATGGTCTGCCCCTCGTTATTAATATTAGAAAAAATCTTTAACAATCCTTCTGAAGACCTGGAATCAAGAGCCCCTGTAGGCTCATCTGCAAGAATTATTTCTGGGTTGGTAATAAGCGCCCTAGCAATTGCCGTTCTTTGTTTTTGTCCCCCTGAAACCTCATAGGGAAATTTCTTCAATAGATCATCAATCTCTAACTTCTTGGCTATGGGTTTTAATCTTTGATTCATTTCTTCATAGGTCTTCCCAGATAAAACAAGGGGAAGATAGATATTATCCTCTATGGAGAAATTATCCAACAAATTAAAATCTTGAAATACAAAGCCTAGATTATCCCTTCTAAATGCTGAAATCTCCTTCTCCTTTATGGCCGATATACTCTTGCCATTTAACAAAACTTCTCCCTTTGTGGGCTTGTCAAGTGCAGCTAATATGTTTAACAAGGTGGTCTTACCTGATCCTGACTCACCCATGATAGCGATATATTCTCCTTCTTCCACAGAAAATGCAACATTTGTGAGAGCGTGAACAGGAGCGCCACCAAATCTTGTACGATATGTTTTCTTTAAATTTCTCACTTCTAATAGTGTCATATTCATTCCTCCAATTTTTTCTTCCTGTTCATTATTATATAAAAAAGGAAAATGCCCCCGCCATTTCTTTGGCTTACATTTCCCCCTCTAGCCTTACATTTTTGTAAGTTTAATGATTAAAATTTCAATTTACACTGTAGATAAAACATTGTATTACTCAATTTAAAAATATAGGAACTGATTTGGTAGCAAATAGACAGAACGCCTACTTATTTCTTCAAAGTTAAGATTACTTTTCCACCAATTATTTCATCCTTTACTTTCTCATTGGATAAAGTTACCCTTCCCCGATTTTTCATCATAATCTCATGAACGATTGTTAGCCCCAGGCCTATATGTCCGCTTCGTTCTGCTGAAGAGGTATAAAAACGCCTGGTTCCCTGTTTCAATGCTTCTTCACTAAACCCTTGCCCTGAATCCATAACCGTAATGCGATATTCTTCTGGGTGGTCCTCAAAAGAAAGGGTGATATCTGAACCTTCCGGAGAATAATCCACCGCATTTTGTAAGACGTTTTGGAATGCTTTACTTAGCTCTTCTGACTGGATAAGCAGCTTAGAAGATTGTTTATGGATAATTTTAATATTTATTTTATTCTTCATTGCCATACTTTTGGCAAAGGAACACCAATCAGAAATCAGTTGTTTTGTTATAGGTGACTTCTCTTCTTTGTGGCTAGAGATACCTGAGAGCTCCTTCAATTCTTGGATATATTGATTTAAACGGGTCACCCCTTTCTCTAAGTTCATAAGTAACTCAGACTGTTCTGGGCTGGGCTGGGTTTCTTGTATCAACTCAAGATTTCCATTAATCAAAGTGATCGGGGTACGAATATCATGTGTTAGGGCCTGTAATGTATCCCTTTGGCTTTTTTGTACTTGCCATTGTTTTTTTAGAGAACTGGCTAGTTCTTGCCTCATCATATCCAGTGAAGTTAAGACTTGGTTGATTTCTTTTACTTTGCTCTTGGGAACTGGAAAATCAAGGTTCATCTGGCGAATTTCATCATTAGTTTCACTGATTTTAATTAATTCTTTATATATCCCTCGGGTAAAATAGCCAAGGATTAACAAAAATCCAAGGACCCATAGTGCAAAAGAAACAATCAAAAGTAAGACTTCTGCATTGGGCAAATACTTTCTCAAAACTGGTGACATAAAGTCACTACCAATTCGATAGCTCAGAATAATGTTCTGTCCCTCATTTTGTAAATACATAAATTGTTTAGAGGCGAAGAGATGTGCAGACTGAGCACTTCCTTCTTCCTTAGCATTCTTGACATATTCTCTATCTTTTGTCTCCATAGTTGAGGATAAAATTTCCCCGTTTTTATCCTCAATTTGCACACCGTAAAAGCTGGGAAAATCATCAAGGGTAACTTCTCCTTGCCGTACTCTTTCTTCCATAAGAGGGAATTGTTTTTCTGGATAGTCTGCTGGATAAGTAAAACCTGTACCAATGGAATAGGCTATCCCAAAAAGGATTAAAAATACAACTATAATACTATAAAACAATTCTGTAATAACAAATCGAGTTAATAGCCCTTTTAATGTTCGACTGCCCATTTATATCCGATCCCCCAAACCGTCTGTATTGGATTGAACTCCACTTCTTTAAATTTCTTGCGGATTTGTTTTACCCGTTCTGTAATAGTTGATTGACTATCTCCCATAGCATCGTACCCATATACAGCAACATAAATATCTTCTTTCGTAAATACTTGTCCTTTATTTTTTAAAAGCAGCAAGCAAATTTCAAATTCACTTGCTGTTAAAGGTATTTGCTCATCTTCTACATAAAAGTTCTTTTGGATCAAATCACAACTAATAGCTCCATCTACTAAACGTATGCGTTTTTCTCTTTTTTCTCGTCTCAAATGAGCAGATACCCGTGCCCGCAATTCCTTTATGGAAAAAGGCTTTGTAATATAATCATCTCCACCAGAGGCAAAGCCTTCCAATTTGTCTTGCTCAAAATCTTTCGCCGTTAAAAAAAGTACAGGCGCATCAATTATCCCTCGATGTTCTCTTAAAAAAGTAAAGCCATCTTTTTCCGGCATCATGACATCAAGCAGTAATAAGTCACAACTGGATAAATCCTTTTGACTTACTTCAGATAATACTGCTCTCGTCTTTACGTGATAATGGTCTTTTTCCAAGGCTCTTCGGATCAAGTTCAATAAGTCTATATCATCATCAATGACTAAAATAGTATTCATTTTATTCCTCCAATCTACCTTGCCCTTCCCAATTATTGTACCAAAAATACAGGCCTAAAAAGAGGATGCAAGACACAATCAATGCTGTGGGAATCATTTTCAGTAAGGAAATTTCTTGATAACTTTGTGTAAGTTCTGAAGTCACAGGAATAAGGCCAAAAACAACTCGAGTTAACCAAACGGGGGGAATAAAAATCCAAATACCTGTGCCTAAATCTGTTGTTCCCATCAATACTGCTGTTAGAAAAGACAGGCTACTTACAATTAATGTTCCAGTCATATGGAATGGATAGGATACCCATAAATAGATGAACAATTGGGGAAGCATCAATAGTGGAATAAAAAATAAGTAGCTGCCAAGCTGGGAAAATCCAATCCAACTTCCTCTCACCATAATTTGAGCAAGGATAAATGTAGTTGTGGCAATGAATTCAACGCCTAATAACAATAGGAAAAGAAATAGGCATTTGGATAGCAATAACTTAGATCTAGGAACACCGATAGTTAACTCATTCCCAAAATTTCCAGCCTGTTTATCCAGATTGACAAATAAAACAATGAGAGTTCCCGACACAAACTGAATGCTCAAAGCTAACAATAAAAAGAACATCGCATATTCATTTTCAGCGTAAACAGTCCTATTCTTTGAAACGAAAAAATAGGTAAAAATCATTAAGCTATAAATCACTGGAAGGAATACCAACATCGGTCGCAGAAAGGTTCTCTTTGTTTTCTTCCAATGGGCATGAAGTAAATTAAACATTTTTCTCACGTCTTTCTATTAAATAATAAGTCAAAGCACTCATGACCAAAAACACCCCCACAGCTACCCCTAAACCTATAGGAATAGCCTTCCCATTTAATAGGTAACTGCCCGCTTCCACAAAGGTACCGTTGGGATGAATTCCTAATGCTGGTGCCATCATGCGTAAACTATAACTCCATGGAAAGATAATCCAATAAGGCTGAATGGCTACAACAGCAGCAATAATACTGAGTAAGAAATTTCCTAAGATAACTACAAAATGATTGCTCAATCGATAGATAAAAAAGCTAATAGCAAGCAGTGGCAAGCTACCAACCACTAAATAAATTGTTGCTAAGAAAACTTCCCTATAATCCATTGGATTACGAAAGAAACCTTTATCAATAAACCATAATAGAGCAAAAGAAACGGCCATAATCAGTATGAATTCGACAGTTACAACAATGACTTTAGCTAGATAGACTTTACCCGATGAAATATTTAAGGATTGATAAAATAGATCATTCTTATGTTTTCTCTCTTTTGCCAAACTATTACAAGACAATAGACTGATAAATATTGGTAAAATCATTAAAGGATACCAGTTATAAGCAGTGGTCACCAAATACAGTTTTGCATTTTCAGATCCTCCCATAAGATAGGATAATAATAAACTGTAGAATATAAAGATAATGGGTATGACAAATAAAAGTTTTTTATTGGCTGAACGTTTTTCTTTCAACCATTCTGCTTGAATTAAATTAATCACGTAACCCCACCTCCCGATTGGTTTTTCCAACGATGTCAATAAACTGTTCCTCTAAATCATACTTACTTTGATCATTTTTCCCTTCAAAGCCTAAATAACCGTGGGAGATGATGCCAATGTCATCAGCCACTTGCTGCACTTCGGATAACATGTGACTAGATAAGATGACTGTAATCCCTTTTTTAGGAAAGCTTCGAATCAATTCCCGAAGTTCCTGAATGCCTATGGGGTCTAATCCATTGGTTGGTTCGTCCAAAATCAAGATTTTAGGCTGATTTAATAATGCCATCCCAATTCCCAGACGCTGTTTCATTCCTAATGAAAACTTCTTTGTAACTTTTTTTCCCGTTTTTGCTAATCCAACGATCTGTAAGACCTCATGGATTCGTTGTTTTGGAATTTTCAGTAATAAAGCCAACACTTCTAAATTCTCATAAGCGGTTAAATTTTCATAGATCGCCGGCCCTTCAATCATAGAACCAATTCTTTGTAGATCTTTTCTTCTCCATTCCCGTCCATGGAGAAGAATTTTTCCCTCTGTGGGATGCAAAACTCCTGTGAGCATCTTTAATAACGTAGACTTTCCTGCCCCATTGGGTCCTAATAAACCGTAGACAGAATTTTCTTTGACATGAATGGATACTCCATTAATTGCTTTTTCATTTTTAAATATTTTGGTTAAATTGCTTGTTTCAATAATATTTTTCATTTTTTCATTCCTCCTATAGCTAAAGTATAAAGAAGAAATATAATTAAAATATAATTACTGCAAGATAAAAAAGAGTGACTCGCTTTAAAAGCAAATCACTCTAAAATAGTAAGGCTACTGTTCCTCATTTAGTTCTCTAACAAATAAGAATCCAATATCTCTCCAAAATAAAATACATGGTAGTCATTATTTGAATAGAAACCATCCTTTATTTTTTCATCTAGTGTAGCTGGTTCCATAGCCTGTTGATAAACAACTTTACATTCATAATGAAGTTCACATTGGCCAATTACAGGAGTAGATATCTTTTGTCCTTCTTCCAAACTTAGATTGCATTCTTCAAACTTATTTACATCTCTTCCCGACTTTGTTCCACAGTAAGCCAATTCCTTCTTCAAATCATTGTTCAAGGGAATGCTTACGGTGAATTCCTTAGCATTCTCAATTAAATTATAAGTATGTCTTGAATATCTAACGGCAACCATAAATATGGGTTTGTTCCAAATTACGCTAATACTCCCCCAACCAATTGTCATGGTATTTACTTCATCTCCATCTTTTACAGTTAAAAATGCACCTCTCCTTAGCTGCTCTAATGCCTCTGGTGAATATTCATTAAACTTGATTGCTTTTCTTTTCATAAACTATCTCCTCGTATAATAAGTTTGTAGCTAATAATCGTAGCTATAAACTTATTTATTTTTATTAAGAATACCCTAATGCTAAAATAACCTTATAGGACATTAGCGAAGGTTTGAGCTTTTTCTCCTTGCAA